>CAYONH010000266.1:0-2750 GCA_964405275.1 uncultured Candidatus Bathyarchaeia archaeon
AGGAACACAGTGGCCCTGGGGGCGGGTCTGGGCCTGGTGGGCTACGACGTGGAGGTCATGAAGGCTGTGATCTCCGACGCATTCGCGGGTCGAGACACGATCATCGAGATGAACCACACTGCAATCGAGAGGGGGTACGGGTACGCCCGGGAGCATTATGCCGACGCCCTGTCCACTGAGCTCAAATCCTCTGGGGGGAGCCCCGACAGAATCATCATCACAGGGAACGAGGCTGTCACCCTCGGGGCGATAGCAGCTGGGTGCAGGTTCTACGCGGCGTACCCGATGACGCCTGCAAGCGCCGTCCTCCACTACCTCATCTCCACCGAGGAGGAGACGGGGATGACGGTGGTGCAGACGGAGAGCGAGATCTCCGCCCTCAACATGGTGGTCGGGGCCTCCTACGCGGGGGTCAGGGCGATGACGGCGACCTCGGGGGGAGGCTTCTGCCTCATGACCGAGGCCCTCAGCCTCGCAGCCATGACCGAGAGCCCCCTCGTCCTCATGCTGGGGCAGCGCCCCGGTCCCAGCACCGGGCTCGCCACATACACCTCCCAGGGGGACCTCCTCTTCGCCGTCCACGCCGCCCACGGCGAGTTCCCCCGGGTGGTCGTTGCACCGGGGGACGTGGAGGAGTGCTTCCACCTCACCGTGGAGGCCTTCAACCTCGCGGAGAGACATCAGATCCAATCCATAATAGTCACAGACAAGCAGGTCATAGAGAGCCACAAGTCCACGACCGCCTTCGAGCAAAAAGTCGGCACCGACAGGGGGGAACTGGAGATCGTGGACGAGTGGGGAGGAGAAGAGGGGTACAAACGATACAGGATCACAGAGTCCGGGGTCTCCCCCCGGATACTGCCCGGGACCAGGGGGGCCACCGTCTTCGCCAACTCCAATGAGCACACCGAGGACGGGTACACAACCAGCGATCCCCTGGAGACCAGGGTGATGGTCGACAAGAGGATGAGGAAGGGCTCTTCTCTGAGGGCTGAGACCGCAGGCTTGAGCCCCGTGAAGGTTTACGGCCCCGAGGACGCCGACGTGACCCTCGTGGGGTGGGGCTCCACGAAGGGGGCCGCCCTAGAGGCCATCAAGACGCTTGAAAGGGACGGAATGAAGGCACGGTTCGTGCAGGTGGTCTACATAGAGCCGTTCCCCGCGGAGGCGTTCAAGGCCGCACTCGACAGCGGAGGCAGGCGCCTACTTATCGAGGGCAACAGGACAGCTCAGCTGGGACAGATCATCAAGCTCCACACTGGCATTGCATTCGAGGATACCCTCCTGAAGTACGACGGCAGGCCTTTCACGCCGGGTGAGATAGCTGCAAAGGCGAGGGAGGTGCTCTGATGGTCGAGCTTAAGAGCCTAGGCACTCCCGCGGAGAACACCTGGTGCCCCGGCTGCGGGAACTTCGGGATACTGATGACCTTCAAGAACGCCCTCGTGGACCTGGGGCTTGAGAGGGAGGAGGTCGCCATCGTGGCGGGCATCGGGTGCCATGGAAAGATCACGGACTACGTCAACGTGAACGCCCTCCACACCATCCACGGGCGGGTTCTCCCGACGGCCACAGGGGTCAAGCTGGCGAACCACGGCCTGACGGTGGTCGGCTTCGCCGGGGACGGTGACGCGTACAATATTGGCATCGGTCACCTCCCCCACGCCGCCAGGAGGAACGTGGACATCACCTACGTCGTCCATGATAACCTGGTCTACGGCCTCACCACGGGCCAGACCTCCCCTACCAGCAAGAGGGGGTATGTGAGCAAGACCACCCCCAGGGGCTCCTTTGAGCCGGGGATAAACCCCCTCACCCAGTCGCTGGCGAGTGATGCCTCCTTCGTTGCCAGGGGGTTCGCGGGTGAGCCCCATCACCTCAGGGAGCTGTTCAAGCAGGCCATATCCCACGAGGGGTTCGCCTTGGTGGACGTCCTCCAGCCCTGCGTCACCTGGAACAGGGTGAACACGTACCAGTTCTACAGGGAGAGGGTGTACAAGCTCGAGGAGGAGGGACACGACCCAGCGAGCTTCGACGAGGCATACAGGAAGGCCAGGGAGTGGGGTGACAGGATCCCAATCGGGGTCCTCTACAGGGAGGAGCGCCCGGTCTACAGGAGCAACTTCCCGGCGCTGGAGAAGGGGCCCCTCGCCAGGCAGTCACTGGAGAAGGTCAGCCTCGAGAGGCTCCTGAGGGAGTTCAAGTAGAGGCCGGTGGAAACTCCCTATTTTTCTATTCAAAGAAGATTAGTGATGTTAGACCTTCTTCCCCTCGGTGCCGTGGATGCAGAACCATCCGCCGCCGAGCCCATAGCTCTGGAAGACCCCGCATCCGAAGCAGTTGCAGCCGTTGTCGGCTATCTGGTCCTTGGGCTTCTCTGAGGCGCCCCGTGCGCAGAAGAGGGCCATGGGCGGGTGCTCGTTGAGCTGGTTGGGCTTGAAGCTGGGGCAGGGGCCGCAGAACTTCTTGCAGATCTCCATGTTCTCGGGAGTGTCAGGTACCTTGCTCATACTAGAAACCAGGATGCGCGCATGAACGACGGTATTAAAATGTTACCACAAATATACAGACAGGAAAAAGGGTTTATCGCTACTCTGCGCCCTTCGTCAGGGGGGTCTCGTTCTCGGGATCGACCAGAACGTCCATTAGAGCAGGCTCTGCCGTTTGCGTAAAAAGGTAATTATGATTATAGACGTTGACAGGTTCACTAAGAATAGAACATACATATGATCCAATATTCCTGTTAAAAG
>CAYONH010000267.1:0-2724 GCA_964405275.1 uncultured Candidatus Bathyarchaeia archaeon
GTGGGGTCGGTGGGATTTGAACCCACGATCTCGCACACCCCAAGCGCGAATCTTGACCAAGCTGGACCACGACCCCCCAGCCCCTAAACAACACAACCCACCCGAACAAAAGTCTTACCCCGTCAACCCGCAGACCACTAGGAGCCCGCGGAAACCCTCATCGCTCGGCTCCCGCCGGTAGCCCTTCAGCGCCTCCAAGAGCTCGTCCTTCCCCGGCATGGGGATAACCATCCCTATGCGCCCCGCCATCCCCCTGTTGAAGAAAAGAAACTGGGCGAGGGACGTGACGTTCCTGCATCTCCGGTTGACGCTCGACGACTCGAAGTCGAGTACCCTGGGGACGCCCCCCGACATGATGAGGTGCCTGTCCGCCCTGGAGAGCTCCCCGTGGTCAAGCCCCGCCACGTCCAGCCGCCGAGCAGCCCCCAACGCCTCCCTCAGGACACCCCGCAGCCTGGGGGCGTCAGACGCCTCGAGCCCCGCAACCCAGTCCACAAGATAATCCCCCTCCACCAGCTCCATCACCAGAAAGTTAACCGACGAGGCCAGGAGCCTGGGCCCCACACCCGCACCGTTCGCCACCCCCAGATAGGAGGCCTCCCCCTCCATGGACGGCCTACCCGCATCCAGCCGCCGGACCTTGAGCGCCACCCGTTCTCCGCCCATGCGGGCCGCCACCACGATGCCCACGTGCCCCTTTCCCAGGACGGGGACTGTGCCCACCAGATGGCGTCCACCCAACTCGACAGCCTCCACCCCGAGCTCCCGGAGCTCCGAGATCCTCCCCTCCACCACCCCCTCATCGTACCTGGGGAAGGAGAAGAGCAGCCCAGCCGGGCTCCCCGGCAGGCCCTCCAGCGCCACCACCTCACTCAATCCAGACAGGCCTACCCCTCAGGAACCCCGCCAAGAACACTTCAAACCCCCTCACGAGGTAGTCCCCGACCTCCACGTTGAACAGTACCCTACCGCCGTGCATCATCTTCTCCTTGAGCCCCTTGGAGACCCCGACGCCCTGCCCCCCCTCCTCCAACATGGCCGCCAGGAGACGCCTAGCGTCCGGTTCAGGTCGGCGCTTAGCAACCCACCAGTGGTCCCCCGCGATCCAGGGACCTGAGACCGTGTCCTCCGCCCCCAGGTGGGCACTGACGAACCTCCCACCATCATCGGCGAGAGCCACCGGCGGCCCCCTCCGCCTCATCACCCCTGGGATCACCGTGGACGCCAGCTCGATGACGAGGACATGCCTCGTGGACTCGTCGCTCCAGGAGGCCGACCTGAAGACGTCGAACCCCGCCTTATCAAGGAAGCTGGTGACGGCCCTCTCCGTCCGGTTGAGCTGCCCCCAGAGAACGTCGGGGACCTCCACGTCATCGTCCTCCACCACGACGAAGAGCAGATCAGACCCCCGGCACCCGATCTCCTCAAGGAGTCTCCCCTCATCCACGGGGATATCGGGAGGATAGAAGAACCTCATGGTGGGCTGCCTGAGGAAGTCCCTTGAGGCCGCCACGAAGGTCCAGAATGAGGTCTCGGAGACGGCGGAGGCCACGTTCCTCTTGGCGTCGACGGGGTCCACCACCACCAGGGGCTCCGGGAAACGCTTCCTCAGGGCACTGACATCTGGGGCGCCCTCGAGCAAAAACACCTCACCATGCCCCCAGTCCGTGGCATCCCCCAGAACACCCTCGAAGGAGCCGAAGCGGATGACAAGGAGCTCGCAGAGGTAGCCTGAGAAGCCCCCGACCTTCAGGTCCGCCCCGTAGACCCCCACGCCCTTCATGAAGCGCTTCAGCAGCCGGACCTCGTCGCGCGCCCCCTCCTCCAGGTGCCCCAGGACGTAGGCCGTGTGCAGGGGGGTCCTATCCGTCGCCGAGGTCAGCCCCTGCCCTGGGTCCACCCTGAAGCAGGGGACGAAGTCCACGTCGTAGCCGTCCACCACGGCCTTGATGTAGGGGTGCTCGGCGTAGGCCTCGACCCAGCCCTCCCCCACGTAAGCCTTGACTACGTCCAGAACCCCCGGGAGTATGTCCCTGCCATAGCCCCCGTCGAGGACGACGAAGAGGTCGATGTCCCTGTCCCCGGCTATCCAGGTCCCCCGGGCGGCTGATCCGTGGACCTCGGCCACCGCCTTGAGACCAGCCTCTGTGAGGCTCTTGGTGAGCTCCCTCTCCAGTCTCTCGCGTAGCTCTCCGAGGACCTTCTCCTCATCGTCACTGGGAACGAGAAGCGGGAGCACCTTAGCCCGGAGACCGGTCCAGGAAGCGTCGACGGTCATCTCTACACAATATTAAGACCCGTCGATCCGGTTAATATGCTACACGTAGAATAACGCGCAGGGTGCTCTGTCCTTTTTCTATTTTCCGGGTTTCTATAAGTTAGAAGATTGGTTAGGGGTGATTCCATCTAGTCGTCTTTGTCCTTCCTGTCCTTCCTGTCTCTCTTGTCTTTCTTCCTCTCGTACCATTGCTTTATCTTTTCGACTAGTTTGTCTATTACGCTGTCGTCCTCGGGTTCCTCTTCTTTAAGCTCCTCCTCAGGCTCGGGCTCAGGCTCAGGCTCTGGCTCTGGCTCTGGCTCTGGAACAGGCTCGGGCTCAGGCTCAGGCTCTGGCTCTGGCTCTGGAACAGGCTCATCCTCAACTACGGGCTCCTTTTCGTTCTGAGGATTCCCGTTGTTAGACTTCTCCTCTGGAACAGGCTCAGGCTCGTCCTTGGGCTCCTC
>CAYONH010000268.1:0-1385 GCA_964405275.1 uncultured Candidatus Bathyarchaeia archaeon
GTGAGCCACAAGTATGCATTCAAAATGGCTACAGAGAACGGAGCCAGAGTCCTTGGTATTGATAACCTGGGCAAGATCCAACAGGGCTACCTGGCAGATCTAACAGCTATCCAGGTGAGAGGAAATCCATTCCTGAGTCCCCTATATGAGCCGTTGGAGACCATCATCTACGCAGGCTCGGGAGGCAGGGACGTGGCAATGACGATGGTAAACGGAAAAGTACTCTATGAAGATGGGGCATTCAAGACGGTGGACCCAGAAAAGGTGTTATCAGTCATCGAAGAAGCTGGAGAGAGAATAAACAAAAAGATCCTCAAGAATTATGATCTCTAGCAACAAGGACGCCTGTGTCAATCATTCCTTTTCTCATTATTCTCAAGTATTAAAGGCTCTACAACCCCTTTGCGCACCCACTTGGGGTCCGCGGATCTGAAGCGCCAAGGAACACTCCTTCGTCGAACGTTATGCTCTGTGAGCTCCCCATGGCTCCCCTGATCGCGACACTGTGACCTCTCTCCTTCAGCAGCCTGATGGTGTCCTCGCTGAACCCCTTCTCCAGCCTCAGCTCGTCGGGCATCCACTGATGGTGGAACCGGGGGACGCTCACCGCCTCGGCGACGTTCATACCGTGATCCATGACGTTCATCATCACCTGCAGAGTGCCGGTTATTATCCTCCCACCCCCCACGTTACCAGTAACCATGTAGGGGTCTCCCCCCTTCGTCACGATCGTCGGAGTCATGGAGCTGAGGGGCCTCTTCAGGGGGGCTATCGTGTTGTGAGCCCCGCCGCTCATCCCTGAGCCATCCACGTAGCCCACCTGCGCCGTGAAGTCCCCCATCTCGTTGTTCAGCAGGATGCCCGTCCCCGGCGCCATGAACTTGGAGCCGAAGCCCAGCGCCAACGTATAGGTGTTAGCAACCATGTTGCCCTCCCCGTCCATCACACTGAAATGGGTCGTCTCCCCGCTCTCGAAGCCGAAAGGATCCGCCGGGACATTCTCCAAACTGGGCGACGACCGCTCAAGACTGACATGCGTCCTCAGCTCCTCAGCATACTCCTTGGAGGTCAAACCCTCCACTGGGACATCGACGAAGTCCATGTCCCCGAGGTACATGAACCGGTCATGGTAGGCCAGCTTCATGACCTCGGAGATCAGGTGGATGTACTCAGCTGTGTTGTGCCCCATATCGCCGACGGAGTATGCCTCCAGGATGTTCAGCATCTGCACGAGGTGGACGCCCCCTGAGCTCGGAGGGGGCATGGTGTAGACCTCGTGACCCCTGTATGTCCCGCAGAGAGGTTCCCTCATCGTCGGCTCGTACACCTCAAGATCGTCCATCGTGAAGATGCCACCGTTCTCCTGAACGTACTCCACGATCGCC
>CAYONH010000268.1:1485-2687 GCA_964405275.1 uncultured Candidatus Bathyarchaeia archaeon
ATGGCGGGCTCCATTGCCCTCTTCAGCGAAATGGTGCCATACTTCTCCAGCGCAAAAGAGAGCCCGGCGGGCGTCCCCGGGACTCCGATGGACAGGAAGCTACGGCTCGGCTTCATCTCGTCCACTCTCCCGTCCTCACCGAGGAACAGCCCCTCATCCGCCGCGAGGGGGGCCCTCTCCCGATAGTCAATGACGGTGACCTCTTCGTCAAGCCGCATGACCATGAAGCCCCCGCCACCGAGATTCCCGGCGCTGGGAAGAGTGACCGCCAGGGTCAGGGCCACCGTGACAGCAGCGTCAACTGCGTTCCCGCCCTCCTTGAGGACCTCCACGCCTGCCTCTGTGGCGAAGCGTTCCTGTGTCGACACCATGCCGTTTACGGAGACCGCTGGATGATAGATAGAGTCCCGGCTATAGATCTTTTCCAGATTCCCAGTGACGTCCATGAGACTTCATTAAGACATCATGTCGCACATTTAAATCACGTACGCGCACTTGGACATTATCTTTAGGGGAATAGCATCAAAGGTACATTTGCTATCGTGGGGCGCAGATCTTAAACGGATTCAGTTACTGCCTCAATACATTTTTGCACGCGCGGACCAACAACTTTGTTTTTATTGTACTAGAAACTATATCTATGTATGCCGAAAGTAAAGAGGGGAGATAAAGCACCTGACTTCACTCTGCCGAATCAGAATGGCGTCTTAGTCTCGTTAAGCGATTATAATAAGCAGAAAAATGTTGTATTATTCTTCTACCCAAAAGATTTCTCGCCCGGCTGCACAACTCAAGCCTGTAGCTTCAGGGACCACTACGAGGATTTTACTGACCTTGGCGCTGAAGTAGTTGGCATAAGCAGTGACAGCGTGGAGTCCCATAAAAGGTTCCTCGACGAATTCCTTTTACCCTTCACTCTACTCAGCGACAGGGACGGGAAAGTCAGATCGTTGTACGGGTCAACTAAAGGCTTTGGTCTCATTCCGGGGAGGTATACGTTCATTATTGACATGGAAGGCATCATACGCCACATATTCACAAGCGAGACAAACATGAAGAAGCACATAGATGAGGCGCTAAGAGTTCTACGGGAAATCATGGGTTAGCTCAAGGCCATCAATAGTTTATCTCGTGCACGGTGTTGAAATGCCCACAGTCTTACACCATCGAGTCATGGCCTTTCTGTAGAGGTCCGTTTCGGA
>CAYONH010000269.1:0-2679 GCA_964405275.1 uncultured Candidatus Bathyarchaeia archaeon
CTGAACGCAGCCATGGAGATAGAGAAGACGGAGTTCGACGCCAAGATCCACATAGAGAGCCCCGACGAGATGCAGGCATACCTGGACCAGGAGGAGAACATGCTCCGGGACATGGTCAAGAAGGTCAAGGACTCAGGGATAAGCGTCCTGTTCTGCCAGAAAGGAATTGACGACATGGTCCAGCACTTCATGGCCCGGGAGGGCATCCTCGCAGCACGCAGGCTCAAGAAGAGCGACATGGAGGCCCTCGCCAAGGCGACGGGTGCAAAGGTCGTCACGAGCGTAGACGACCTCAACGCCGAGGACGCTGGCTACGCCGCCACCGTCGAGGAGAAGAAGGTCAGCGACGACAAGCTCCTCTTCGTCGAGGGCTGCAAGAACCCCAAGGCCGTCTCCATCCTCGTGAGGGGTGGAACCGAGCGCATCGTCGACGAGGCCGACAGGTCACTCCACGACGCACTCTGCGTGATCAGGGACGTCGTCCAGGAGCCCAAGGTCGTCGCGGGCGGAGGCGCCCCCGAGGTCGAGGTAGCCCGGAGGCTCAGGAGATACTCCGAGGGCCTCGCTGGCAGGGAGAGGCTCGCGGTCGCCGCATTCGCCGAGGCGATGGAGGTCATCCCCACGACCCTGGCTGAGAACGCGGGCATGGACCCCATCGACGCCATCTCAGAGATGCAGTCAAAGCACGAGAAGGGCGACCTCTGGGCGGGGATCAACTCATTAGAGGGGAAGGTCTCCGACATGTCAGAGCTAGACGTCTACGAGCCGACGCAGGTCAAAGCCCAGGCAGTGAAGTCTGCGACGGAGGCCTCAACGATGCTGCTGAAGATAGACGACATAATCGCAGCCTCGAAGATGAGCGCAGGACCTCCCGGCGGAGGGATGGGCGGCATGGGTGGAATGCCCGGTGGGATGCCGGGCGGCATGCCCCCCATGATGTAGGGGCAAGAACATCCCAGATGTGAAGAGTTGAAGATTTGACTCAGGAAATAAGGATCGGACCTCCGAAGCTCACGAGGTTTGAGCGGGCGAGGATAATCGGCGCCAGGTCGCTGCAGCTATCCATGGGCGCTCCCATCCTCACGGAGCTACCCGAGGAGATGAGCGACCCAATAGACATAGCTCTGACGGAGATGAAAGCGGACGTCCTTCCCATGACGTTGCGCAGGATACTGCCCGACAAGTCATGGCAGGACATCGACCTACACGTCCTCCTACAGTGGAAAAGCAACAAATTTTAACCTAAACCCCTTTTTCTACATTGGTGATACAGATAGGGCTATACAACGTGAGCTCGTGGCGCGCTACGACCTACGTGATGTTGGCCCTCTCGCTGGGCGTCTTCCTTATCCAGCGAACCTCGTATGCCGTGTTCGACCTCGTCTTCGAGGTCTGCATCTTCCACATCCCCGCACTCGTCTGCGCCATAATCTACTTAAGGTTCCTGGGGCGCTCATCGTGCTGAACCCAAAAACGGTAAATATCCATCTCCCCGATATCATCATGGTGTCGGTTAGTGAAGTTCTCAAGGATAATATCGTGTATTGACACTCACTCTTCAGGGGAGGCGACCAGGGTCGTCGTGGGCGGGGTGCCCAAGCTCAAGGGTTCCACGATGGCCGAGAAGCAGGCCTACTTCCAGGAGCACTACGACGACCTGAGGCCGACGATGCTCAAGGAGCCCAGGGGCTTCGCTGGGATGCTCGGGGCGGTGCTGACTGAGCCGACGGTCCCCGAGGCGGACGTCGGTGTAATCTACCTCTGGACGGACGGCTACTTCAGTGCCTGCGGCGACAGCACCTACAGCGTCTCAGCCGTGCTCGTGAACACGGGGATGGTGGAGGTCACGGAACCCGTCACGGAGATCACCCTGGACACGGTTTCAGGTCTGGTGAAGTCCAAGGTCTACGTAGAGGACGGCGAGGCGAAGTCCATCGCAATGGAGGGCATCCCGTCGTTCTACTCCGAGACCGTCAAGATGGACGTCCCGGACGTCGGGACCGTGGAGGCGGACATCGCCTTCGGCGGCCTCTGGTACGCCTTCATAGACGCATCCAGCCTGGGTCTGGAGATGAGCCTTGACAACAAGGAGTCCTGGATCGCCCTGGGCTGGAAGATCCGGAACTACCTCGCTGAACGGGTGAAGGTCTCGCATCCCGAGTTCCCAGAGCTGAAGATACTGGACCTTGTGACGTTCTACACGGAGCCCTCAGTGGAGGGGGCGCACTCGCGCCACTGGAACGTCTTCGGCCCCAAGCAGTCCTGCAGGTCCCCCGCGGGGACGTGCACCAACGCACGGATGGCGGCCCTCTACGGCAAGGGGGAGCTGAAAGAGGGGGAGGAGTTCGTCGCTGAGAGCACGATAAACACTCTGCACTACGGCAAGATAATGAAGACCGTCAAGGTGGGGAAGTACACAGCTGTACAGCCCGAGGTCTCAGCCACGGCGTTCATCACCGCCTTCAACCAGGTCGTCATAAACCCCAAAGATCCCCAGAAGGGGGGCTTCCTCTTCTAATTTTTTTTCCCTGACACTGTTATATACACCTTTCATCCGCTGATATTAGATTGAGGTTTGAATGAAATGTCCAAACCATTCATAAACTTGAACGGTGGCGACCCCGACGTCGAGGCCCCTAAATGCGTGAAGGACGCGCTGATGAAGGCCTTCAAGGAGGG
>CAYONH010000270.1:0-2674 GCA_964405275.1 uncultured Candidatus Bathyarchaeia archaeon
CCCGCCATGGGCTCCATCTGGTAGAGCTTCACCTGGGGGACATCGTATCCGCTCACCAGCTGGGGGGAGCGTATGCCCGTGAGGACCAGTGTCACCCTGAGCATGTCGTTCATGTCCGGGTCGACTCGTGAGCCCCAGATCACCATCGCCTTGTCGTCCATCATCTCCGTGACGCACTCGGCCGCCCTGACGGCCTCGCCGAGGCTCATGTCGGGGCCGCCGCTGACGTGGATGAGGGCCCCGTCCGCGCCGGAGTAGTCGACGTCGAGGAGCATGTGCTCCAGGGCGTTCCTTGCGGCCTCCTCGGCCCTATCCGGGCTGTTGCTCTGGCCCATGCCGACGATGGCGACGTCTCCTTTGGTCATGATGGTGCGGAAGTCGGCGAAGTCCAGGTTGATGAGGCTCGGGAGAGCGATGGTCTCCACGATGCCCTTCACCATGTTGGCGAGGATACTGTCAGCAAAGGTGAACGCCGTGTTGATGGGCAGCTGGGGGACAAGGTCCATCAGCTTGTTGTTGTCGATGATGACGGTGGTGTGGGTCGCCTTCCTTATCTTGTTCAGCCCTTCACGGGCGTAGTCTAACCTCCCCTTCTCGTGCCTGAAGGGCATGGTGATGACACCGACTACGATGGCGCCCCTCTCCTTGGCGATCTCCGCGACGACAGGCGCGGCGCCCGTGCCGGTGCCTCCGCCCATGCCGGCGGTGATGAAGACTATGTCTGTGCCCGCGACTAGTCTCTCGATCATGTCCGCGCTCTCGATCATGGCGTCCTTGCCGACCTCGGGCATGTTTCCCGCGCCGAGGCCACGGGTGAGCTTCTCGCCGATGAGGAGCTTCTTGTCGGCGTGGATGTTATTCAGGTGCTGAACGTCGGTGTTGATGGCGATGCACTCGGCCCCGCCCATACCAGACTTCATCAGCCTGTCTATCGTGTTGTTTCCGCAGCCTCCTACCCCTATGATGATTATCTTGCACTCACCGGGTCGACGAAGCCCCTTGCTGTCTATTTCGTGGCGTGTCCAGCTCAACGCCTTCTCCATGAGAACCATTTTTCAAATGCCTCCAGAATACACGCCGAGGCGTTGTCCCCTCGGGTCTCAGATTGTCTCATCTGATCGTGTAATATCTGATCTATCGTAGACTACCATGGATAACCTAATAACATCTGGGGAACGAGGGACCTTACCTATTAACATGAACAAATAAACCACTTATATGGATTTGAAATCTATTAACAGGGAAATGCATTTTTTCGCGTTTTCACTCCGAAAGAGGGCGAAAAACGGCCCCTCAGGGGGATCGTTGTGCATAATTTCACACCAAAACCAACCATGATTTTAACATAAATAGGCAAAAGATGGAGGGGGTTTCCTTCGGGATTATCAAAACGGGGCATGTGAAAACCCCTTATAAATTTTGTGAACCTTCGACTTTTTCGAACAAACAGAGGTAGCTCAGAGGCCCTAAGTCAAACCTTCGGGGGGTCCTCTAACACCTTTTATTTAGGGGCTCCTCCCCTCCTCAGAGAGAGCGTGGGGACCCTGGCCAGGATATTCATCGAAGTCTACGGCTGCAGCGCCAACATGGCGGACTGGGAGATGGCCGCGGGCCTCCTCAGTGAGTCGGGGCACTCCATCGTCCCGGATCCCCGGGGCGCGGACGCCTATGTCGTCCTGACGTGCACGGTCAAGACTCCTACCGAGAATAAGGTCGTCAAGCGGATCAGGGCGCTCTCCGAGATGGAGGGGTCTCTGGTGGTTGCTGGGTGCATGCCCAAGGCCCAGAGAGGCCTCGTTGCGGAGGTCGCGCCTAGTGCAAGCATGGTGGGACCCGATGACCTTCTCAGCATAGTCGACGTAGTGGAGTCCACCCTGGCTGGCGACAGGGTTGAGGCCGTGGATGGGGGCCCAATTGACAAGTCGTGCCTCCCCAGGATCAGGAGGAACCCGGTCATCCATATTGCCCCCATCGCCTCGGGCTGCTTGGGGGACTGCAGCTACTGCATCGTGAAACATGCCCGGGGGAGGCTCCACTCCTTCCCGTCGGAGATGATCGTCGAGGACGCCAGGCGTGCCATCGAGGGGGAGTGCAGGGAGATCTGGGTGACCGCCGAGGACACCGCCTCGTACAGCGATGGTGACGTCCGCCTTCCGGGACTCCTTGACTCTATAACGGGGCTCGAGGGGCGCTTCTACGTCCGTGTGGGCATGATGACACCCAACCAGGCGGAGCCCATCCTGGATGACCTCATCGAGGCCTACAGGTCGGATAAGGTATTCAAGTTCCTCCATGTCCCGGTCCAATCTGGGAATGACGAGGTCCTGAAGCGGATGGGCAGGAGGTACACCGTCTCCGACTTCAGGGGGCTCGTCGCCAGGTTCAGGGAGGCCATCCCGGACCTGAGCCTCTCTACGGACATCATCTGCGGGTTCCCGGGGGAGACCGAGGGGCAGTTCGCCGACTCGGTGAGGCTCGTGGAGGAGATAGGTCCAGATGCCCTCAACATATCCAGGTTCTGGCCGAGGCCGGGCACTGAGGCCGCGGGGCTCGACGGCCAACTCCATGGGAGGGAGACTAAGGGGCGCTCACGGGAGCTCTCCTCTCTGTGGAGGAACCTGCTGGCCGAGAGGAATCAAAGCTGGGTCGGATGGGAGGGGGAGGCCGTCATCGA
>CAYONH010000271.1:0-2674 GCA_964405275.1 uncultured Candidatus Bathyarchaeia archaeon
GCCAAGATCAGGAAGGCCTTGTCGCTGGACAGGGGCAGCTACCTCTATGTTACCCGGGCGGAGAGGCTCCTTGTCATGAGGAAGGTCGATGATCTCTCTTTGGATGAGATCTCGGCGGTGCTTGGGGTGGTGGCGGAGGAGAGGGGAGTGACGAGGGAGCTCCTTGTTGAGGATGTCGAGAGGGCTCGGGAGCGGCTGATGGGAGAGAGAGATGCCGGAGCCTAGGGTACTCTTGGATACCAACATCCTCATTTCGGGCCTTGTCTTCTCGGGTGGAAACGAGCACAGGATACTGAGGCTGGCTGAGGACAGGGAGATCACCCTGGTTCTGCCGGAGTTCGTATTACCGGAGACGGAGCGGGTTCTTGCGGGGAGGTTCGCCGGTTATGAGGGGCTTCTGGATGTCTTCCTCTCGAAATTAAATTATGTACTGGTTCATTGGGGTGAACTTGAGACGATATTGCCCCTGCATGAGGGACAGGTCAGGGATAGGAAGGATGTTCCCGTTCTCGCCGCTGTTATCGCGGGTGAACCGGATTTCGCCGTCACCGGAGACAGGGCTCTGAGAGAGGATCTGCGGAGATGCGAAGAGGTCTCTGGGACGAAGATATGCTCCTCAAGGCAGTTCTTGGGAGAGTTCTCAGGATGGGTGTGACTGGAACGCGGCCCATGATGGAGCATATGTCGCTGTATCGAGCATGTTGTCTCCATGACTGAGTCTGATCTGTTCGTCGTCGCCTGCATTCCCGCGTTGAACGAGGAGCGGAGCATAGTCGGCGTCATGGTTCGAGCCTTAAGAAGAATGTTTAAGAAGATCGATCTGAAGAGTTCAGTGTGGGCTTCATGGAGATCAGGGAGTTCCTGTCCATGTTGAATGAGAAGATAGATCTGCTGATAGGTGATCGGGAGGCTCTTTCGGTGATGAAACTGGCTGAGGGCTCTTTGGAGGCGTTCTTTGAGGGGGAGCCTGTACTCTACTCTTTGGACGATGTCAAGGTCGTGTAGAAGTGTTGTGCAAAGTTAAATTGAATGGGGGTGGGCGTATCGGCTAAGATTGAGGTAGTTGGAACGAAGATTCCGGAGGAGGAGGTTAAGAGGGTGGTCCTCAGCAGCCTCAGTCTGAGGTTGAGCGATGTGGATAAGACGATAGGTAAGCTTCAGTTGAGGTTGAAGGATTTTGAGGAGAGGTATGGCTTCGCATCGAGGGAGTTTCAGGAGAGGAGCGGTCAGGGCGTTCTTGAGGACGATGTTGATTTCCTTGAGTGGGAGACATGTATTGACCTGTTGAAGAGGCTCTCAAAGGAGAGAGAGGCCCTTAAAGAGATCTTACCTTGAGCCTAGAGGAACGATTTACCGAGCTCGTCAACGAGATAAAGCGTCACCCGCTGATTGTTGATGTTAGCGTCGTCAGCGGGCTGAGGCTCGGCGATGAGGGGTACATCAGGCTGGTCGCGAGGTTCATAAACGGCGGCGAACTCCGCCTTTTCGAGTATCGGCTACGCGGTGAAGTTGATAAGTACGCCTACCACCTTCAAGACGCCGGGGGTAGGATGATTCTGAGATACGATAACCGGCCGCATTACCCCGACGTTGAGACCTTCCCGCATCACAAGCATGTGGCTGATAAATCAGAGCCTCAGCACTCTAGGAGACCTGCCATCAGAGACCTGCTAGTAGAAGCGTCGAAGTATGTGTGACTCAGGCGGAGCAGAGAACGTGGAGAAGATTCCAGTCGTCGCCTGCATTCCGGCCTTCAACGAGGAGCGGAGTTTGGGTTATGTATATATTTAGTGGGTATTCTATTTATTTAGCGTGGGGCGGCGAGACGTAGAATGGTTGAGGGTCCTATCCTGTTAGAGCGTGTGGCTGAGGCGACAGGAGAGTTGAAGGAGAGGATACTTGCCAGGGGAGTCGTTGAGTATCTCAGGTCCGAGCTTCGCAGGGTCAACGCTGAGGTTATCGAGATCCGGAACAGGCATGGCGTCGATTCGGCGGTGGACATGGATGAGAGGTATCGTAGAGGGGAGCTCGATGAGGAGCATAGCTGGCGTGACTTCTTCAGGTTGAGCCATCTGGAGGAGCGTAGGGGGGTCCTTGAGCGGCTTCTTGAGGAGGCGTCGGTTGAGTAGGAGAGAGGTCTACAGGCTGATCTGCAGGCTGGCTGAGGTTTCCTTGGGGGCGTTCTTTGAAGGGGAGCCGGAGATTTACTCTCTTAGCGATGTCAAGGTTGAAGGGGTATATGGGTTGAGGAAGCGTCGGTGAGGCTGTTGGCTTCGAAAAGGTTTAAACCGAGTCCTCTTAATCGAGGGGTTTGAGGCCGCTTTATGGAGGTTAGGGAAGTATCCGAGACGTTGGGCGTCTCTGAGGACGAGCCGGGGAGGCCCAAGTACCCGGAGTTCAGCTGGGAGCTGGCGGAGTACTGGGCGTACGATTACCCCGTAGAATAAGGGTATTCAGAAGATCCCCGATCGTGTTATCATCTCCCTGACGAAGGGGTGCAGGTCCCCGGTGTCCCCGGCGATCCACCTGTAGTCGCTGTGCTCGTCGTTCATCTCGACGTCGCCGTTGGCCACGTCCACCCTGTAGAAGGTCGTCACTGTGTGGATCTCCGGCCAGATGTGGGCCATGGTGCCCTTCTGCTCCACCCGGGTCGCCTCGAGCCCCGTCTCCTTCC
>CAYONH010000272.1:0-2663 GCA_964405275.1 uncultured Candidatus Bathyarchaeia archaeon
CGAGGCCGGTCTCCTCCTGGGTGACCCCGATGACGTAGATGGTCCCGCTGAACTCGACCTCCGGGAGGGTGAAGAGCTTGGCGAGGCCGAGACCAGCTGTGCATATGGATCCGATGTTGGTCCCGGGGCCTACGAGCTTCCCATCCCTCTCCTCTATTGGCCTGTCCCAGGCCTTGACGAGTTCTGCGACGGTGGCTAGGTCGTCCATGGTCGCCAGGAAAGCCACGGTGGGCCCCTCCCCTTTCACGATGGGAGCGACGGCGTTCCCGTGAGGGTCGATGTAGGCGTCCTCGATGCCGTATCCCCTGAACCTCTCGGTCATGTACTCCGCCCTCAGTGTCTCGTTCCCGGAAGGGGCGTAGATGCGGGCGATTCTCTTCCACTCTTCGATTATCTCCGCCCTGAAGCCCTCCCACTTCCTGAGGACCCCGTTTACACGGGGGCTCTCCCAGTATGACCTCGCCAATCCCTCGTAGTCATCCGATGACATGATAAGACGGACCCCAAGTGTCTGGGACTCGATATAAGAATTTTCGGAGGGGAGGCTGTCTACTGCGCCCATCATGTCTATCTACTACCAAGCCCATTGAGAAACGACGATGAAGATCCCAGTCAGGATCCGGTCAATCCGCCAGGAGACCCCCACCGTCAAGTCATTCACCCTCGACCTGGAGGGCCAGGAGTTCTCGTTCCGCCCCGGCCAGTGGGTGGACTGCTACGTCGACGCCGATGGGGGGCGAGGGGTGGCCGGGTACACTCTCACGTCATCGCCCACCACCAAGGGGACGATAGAGCTCACAGTCAAAAGGAGCGAGGAGAGGGAGGTCACCCGCTTCATGCACGAGGAGGCGGAGACAGGGGACGTGATCTACGTCGACGGGGGGCAGGGGGACTTTTACTACATCAGTGAGATGGGGGACTCCCTAACGCTCATTGCCGGGGGGATAGGGATAACGCCTCTGATGAGCATGCTCAGGTACGTCGACGAGGGCACGTCCGACGCCAGGGCCAAGCTCATCTACAGCGTCAGGGCCCCATCCGAGATAATCTTCCGTAGGCAGTTGGAGGAGATCGCCGGGAGGAGTGAGATGATAGACTGCGTCTTCACCGTGACCCGCCCCGGGGGGGAGCCGTGGGAGGGGCACACGGGAAGGATTGATAGGGGGCTCCTGATGGAGGAGGGGGTGGATCTAGGAGGCGTATTCTTCATCTGCGGGCCGAAGCCCATGGGCCAGGACATGAAGGAGACGCTCCAGGGTCTCGGGGGGGCAGAGGAGAGAATCAGGTACGAGCAGTGGTGGTAGCCGATAAGACGGGTTACTCTGTGAAGAACTCTTGGAACCGGGCGCGCTCCCAGTGGAACTGGAAGACATCGGCGCACCAACGGTGGACCCTTCTGTCCTTGGACGTGAAGCCGAGGTAGTCGAACCTGCCGTTGACAAGGGGGAATGAGACGATGGCAACCTCCTTCTCCGACATGGCGATGAACAGGTCGGCTGAGTCGGAGATCTTCACCTTCAGGGTGCCCTTCAGCCGGGCGTTGCCTAGTACCTCCCCCGCCCCGGGCCAGTCCGGGGGATACTCAAAGCCCTTCGTCTGCATGAGGTGGAACTTGACGCCCCTCTCGGTCGCCGCCTCTAGGTAGGGGAGGGCCATCATGTTGTACCTGTCGGTGAGCCTCCAGATGTACTCCTCGGCCTCGGCGATCATCCTCTCGACGTTGTGGAAGACGACCATGACGTCATCAACGAGGTCGCTGCCCCCAAGCTCACCAATGCGACAGAGGAAGTTAGGGGGCAGGTGGCTCAACACGTGGTCCTTGAAGTACTTCCTGTGAACGGAGGCGAAGCTGAGCCCCGGGATCTGGCTGAGGACGAGGTCGCCGAAGGGCGTCAGCCAGTAGGAACCTGAACCGTCCTTGTAGACTACGTCACGCTCGATGAGCCTAGAGACGTGCCTGCTCACCTCTTGAGTAGAGATGTCAATGGTCCTCGACAGCCCGGTGATGTTCGCTGAGCTCTTCTGCAGCTCTCTCAGGATATTCATGCGCTCCTCGTTGGAGAGTTCGAAGAAGAGGTTGCAGAGTTCCTCTAGGTTCACCCACATTTTCACGTGGACACCTTTCAGCCCTTTGATTATAAAAAATGATAGCCAAATCAGGCAACAGTGATGGTTGAGCCCTCGTTATAGCTTCTCCACGCCGACCACGTTGTATCCTTCATCCGTCACGAGCCTCCCCTTGCTGTTGTCCAGTAGGACTAGCTCATTATTCCAGGGGTCCTTCACGACGACGCACCTGCCGATCCTGATATCGAAGGGCTGTACCACGACCTCCCCACCGACGGACTCAAAGCTTTGGGCCGCCTCGTCCGCTGACTCCACCAATAAGTCGATCTCCTCACCTCTATCCCCGGTGTAGAGCACTATCTCGGATGCATCATGAGGTAGCCTTAGACCTGCTGAGTCCTCTGTACGCCATATTAGCTCCAGACCTAGGTTGTCCCTGTAAAAGGAGAGACCTGACTCCAAGTCGGAGACGGGCAGGCGCACACAATCTATCCTCTTGAATAGAGGAGGGGTGACTTTGCTCATAGAAAGAAAGGGGTGGGGGGAAAAGGGTTACTTGAGGTACCTGTCGAACCAGCGGACGATGTGCTGGAGGC
>CAYONH010000273.1:0-2634 GCA_964405275.1 uncultured Candidatus Bathyarchaeia archaeon
TGAAGGTTCTTGTGGTCTCCCTTGGTCTCGCGAAGCGGCTCTCAGGCGTCCTCCCGGATGGAATCGAGGTCATCCACCCCGAGAGGGGTACAGATGACGAGCTTGAAGCCCTCGCCGAGGATGTTGAGGTCATCGTCAGCACCCGGCTTTCCGCCTCCGTTGCTAGGGTTGCCAAGAACCTCAAGCTCCTGCAGAAGACCGGGGCGGGAGTGGACGACATGCCCTTCGACGCCCTGGGCGACGATACCTACATGGCCAACACGTCGGGTTCCAATCCTGTCCCCCTTGCGGAAGGGGCCGTGGCGCTTGTCCTCGCGCTGGCGAAGCGGGTCGTGGAGAGGAACGACAGGTTCCTGGAGGGGAGGGGGGTCAGCTCGGGCGTCCTGTTGAAGGGGAAGAGTGTCGGGATACTGGGTCTGGGCAGCATAGGGGTCGAGGTCGCGAAGATGCTCCGGGCCTTCGACATGAGGATTCTCGGGTTGAAGCGGGATCCCTCTGTTAAGCCGGAGGGAGTTGACCTCGACTTCCTCGGGGGCCCCGGTGACCTCCACCGCTTCATGGAGGAGTCCGACTTTATCATCAGCACCCTACCTCTGACCCTTGACACGCGGGGGATCATCGGGGAGGAGGAGCTCCGCCTGATGAAGCCGACGGCTTACATCGTCAGCGTCTCCAGGGCGGCGGTCATAGAGGAGGAGCCACTCTACAGGGCGCTGAAGGAGGGCTGGATAGCGGGGGCTGCCCTGGACGTCTGGTGGATGCCCCATTTCTGGGATCCCATCTGGAACCCTGAGGGGAAGGGGGCCTCAGAGTATCCGTTCTGGGAGCTCCCCAACGTCATATGCACGTCTCACAGCATCACCTCAACGGACTCTCGTTCGGATGCCTCGCTGAAGGTCATGGCCGAGAATATACGGCGTATAGCTGATGGGCGGCCGCCGATTAACCAGGTGGATAAGAGGCTCCAGTACTGACGTGGATTAGGGGTATCGCTCTCTGAGCGTTTGGACGGCTCTCTCCACCTGCTCCACGGCGGTCCCGATGTAGTTCTCGGGGTTGAGCCAGTCGTCCAGCTCGGCCTCGGTGACCAGGCCTGATGCCTCCTCGTCCTCCAGCATGACCTCCCTGAGGCTCCTCCTCTCCTCCCAGCACTTCATCGCCAAGCGGCGGAGCATCTCGTGGGCGTCCTGCCTCCCGATGCCCTTCTCCACCAGCTCGATCATCACCTTCTCGGTGAGGCAGAGCCCCAGGGTGAGGTTGAGGTTCCTCTCGATGTTCGTGTAGTCGAAGACGGCGTCCCTGATGATGGCCGTCATCTGCCGGAGGATGTAGTCTGTGAGGATGAAGCCCTCGGGGATGATTATCCGCTCCAGGGAGCTGTTGGAGATGTCCCTCTCGTGCTCAAGGGCGATGGTCTCCAATGCGGGGACGACGTTGGACCGTATCAGCCTGGCGAGGCCGCAGACCCGCTCGGTCTTGTGGGGGTTCCGCTTGTGGGGCATCGTCGATGAGCCCACCTGGTCCTGTCGGAAGGGCTCGAACATCTCGGATATCTCGGTCCTCTGGAGGTTCCTGATCTCCCTGGCGATCTTGTCCAGGGTCCCGGCTATCAGGCCGAAGACGCACTGGAGCTCCGCGAGGCGGTCCCTCTGGACCACCTGGTTGGCGATGAGCACCGGCTCGATCCCGAGGCGCTCCATGGTGAGCCTCTGGACCTCGAACCCCTTCTCCCCGAAGCTGGCCATGGTCCCCACCGCCCCGCTCATCTTCCCGACGAGGAGGCGGCCCCGGGCGGCGTCGAGCCTGTCCAGGTGCCGTGCGACCTCGCTGGCCCAGATGGCGAACTTCATCCCGTAGGTCATGGGGACGGCGTGCTGCCCGTGGGTCCTCCCGATGGTGAGGGTCTCCTTGTGGTCCTCCGCCTGCCTTAGCAGGACCCCCAGGAGCCCCCGGAGGTCACCTTCCACTATGGCAAGGGCGTCCCTCAGCTGGAGGGCGAGGGCTGTGTCCTCCGTGTCGTAGCTTGTGGCCCCCAGGTGGATGTACTTCCCGGCGTCCCCGTCGCAGACCTCCGTGAAGGCCCGGACCATCGCCATGAGGTCGTGGTGGATCTCCCTGTCGATCTCCTTCACCCGGTCAAGCTTCACGATCCCAACTTTCCCCTTCCTGGCGATCTCCTCCGCAGCCTCCTCGGGAATCGTGCCCAACTGGGCGTGGGCCCAGGCGAGGGCGACCTCGACGTCGAGCCACTTCTGGAGCTTCGCCTCCTCGGTGAAGACCCCGTACATCTCGGGGTAGGAGTACCTGAACTCTATGGGGTGGACGGGCATGCCTCAAACCTCAGATAATGTTGTCCGTATTTTAGATAAGCCTTCTTGGGGCCTAGACCGAATTCTTATACGGATCGAATGAACCTTTCATAGGAAGTTTAAACGCTGGACGGGATTGGATGAGCGAAGGATTGAACGTCATAGTCTGTATCAAGCAGGTGCCGGAGACCACCGAGGTCGAGTTCGACGAGGAGACGGGGAGGCTCAAGAGGGAGGGCGTCGACGCCGTCATCAACCCCTTCGACGAGTACGCCGTCGAGGAGGGGCTCCAGATAAAGGAGAAGTACGGGGGCACGGTGAAGGT
>CAYONH010000274.1:0-2632 GCA_964405275.1 uncultured Candidatus Bathyarchaeia archaeon
GGAGTCCAGGGAGAGTTATACCTCATCAGGAAGGGTTCACCGACCGTTTCGACGCCTTTCCCCTGGAGAACTGAGATGAGCCTGGCCTTCTGCTTCTCCACGGATCCCTCCCTCGCCCAGCCCCTGAACCTCACCACCGCCAGCTTACGCTCCGGCACCTCCTGGATCCTGATGCGCTCGTCGTTGGGGGTGGGCACCGTCTCCATTGTGTACTTTGACGGGACGATGAAGGACATGGAGTAGCCCTCGCTGATCACCGGGGCGGTCATCTCGATGCGCTCCGGCGTCAGGACGGGGGCCGTCATGGAGATCTTGCTGCCCCCCGAGTTGTCCCCCGAGATGTACTGGAAGAGCAGCCTGAAGGGGTTGCCGCCACTGTCCCCCATAACCGTCGCCAGTATGAGCCGTGGATACATCCTGACCTCGACCCCACCCATCTCCCCGACAACCTCGTAGCTGGGCGTCTCAACCATAGATCTTCACCTAAGTTCTCCACGGAACGACGTTATTTACATCTTACCCCTGAGAATGGGACCGGGTACGTCCATGCTGCGCAAGGTTAAACTGCGACCATCCCGCCTCGAATCTTGATAGTATGGACGATAAACGTGTCGAGGTGGCCACCCTGGGAGGGGGCTGCTTCTGGTGCACAGAGGCCGTGTTCCTCAGCATCGAGGGGGTCCTCAAGGTCGAGCCCGGCTACTCGGGGGGCAGGCCTGAGGACGCCAACTACCGACGGGTGTCAACCGGGAGGACGGGGCACGCCGAGGTGGTGCAGCTATCCTTTGACCCCGAGGCCATCACATTCAGGGAGATCCTCGAGATCTACTTCGCGACCCACGACCCCACAACTCTGAACCGCCAAGGCTCGGACGTGGGACCCCAGTACAGGTCCGTCGTCTTCTACCACGATGAGGGGCAGAGGACCACCGCCGAGGAGGTCATCGGGGAGCTCGACGGCGAGAAGATATGGGACAAGCCCATAGTGACCAAGCTGGAGCCCTACGAGGCGTTCCACAAGGCGGAGGACTACCACCTGAACTACTACGAGAATAACCGCAACCAGCCCTACTGCAAGCTTGTCATTGACCCCAAGATCATCAAGCTGAGGGAGCGGTTCAAGGACAAGCTGAAGAAGTAGATCCTGCAAGGTAATCCTCTATCCGAGACAGGTCAACGCCTCCTTGGGAACAGCCTGGGAACGAGGAAGGGCGTCTCCTCCCTGTACCTGCGGTACTCGTCACCAAACCTCCTCTCCAGGGCCGGCTCCTCACGCCCCTTGATCCATGCCGTCCAGAGGGCGGTGTAAAGGAGGGGAGATATGAAGGCCGTGCTGAACGACGATGTCAGTAGGCCGCCCCCGCTGAGGGCGAGGAGATAGCCAAAGAGCATGGGGTTCCTTGTCATGGAGTAGACCCCATCCCTGACGAGGGCCTCCGACTGATCCGAGGGAATAAGGTCCCCCAACGGGATCCCCCCACCGGTCACCAGCAGGACACGGATGGACTCCAAGACGAAGTAGCCCCCCAAGAGCAAGAAAAGCGCCCCCATCGCCGCGCTTGCATTGGGCCACATGTTTATCTCTAACATCAATGTCTCATCGATGAGCCTCCCCGAGTACAACGTGACGATGGGGACCACTATGAAAAAGAAGACGCTGGACGGAATCAGAAGTAGGTATCTTCGGAGACTCTGGCCCATCCTTGACGTCTAAGGCTGCAGGACCGCGGGGAATATACGTTTCCTAGGATCTCAAAAAGGTTCATTAACCTTCATTCCAGAGTAAATAAGTGGTTTTATCTTGAACTCCGCTGAAAGACGTGAGATAATTGCGAACTCACCGATCTCCTTCAAAAACCTCAGGCGTTTCAACATCGCCGCCGGGGTGCTGCATCTGGTGCAGGGCGCCCTGATGCTCTACCTTGGGCTGCTCCTGGAGTGGGAGAGGGACATCTACACCATCTACCTCGACTTCAACATCCTAAGCACAAATCCACCAATCTTCGAGGTCCTCCCAAACCCGCAGGTCGCGTTCACCATCGGTAACCTGGGCGTCATACTGGCTTCCTTCCCCCTCCTCTCGTCGCTGGCCCACTTCCTCATAGCCTTCCCCCTGAACGGCAGGTACAACGAGGCCCTCAGAAAAGGGATGAACCCCTACAGGTGGTACGAGTACTCGGTCTCGAGCTCCATAATGATCGTCCTCATCTGCTTCCTGACGGGGGTCTGGGAGCTCTGGTCCCTGGTGATGATCTTCGTGCTCAACGCGATGATGATCGGATTCGGCTACCTCATGGAGGTCCTCAACCAGGAGACGGAGAAGACGGACTGGTCCCCCTTCATACTGGGATGCATCTCGGGGGCTACCCCCTGGGTGGTCCTCTTCGTCTACTTCGTCTCAGCCATCATGTCCACGGGGCTGGAGCCCCCCAACTTCGTCTACCTCATAATAGCCTTCTACTTCGTGATCTTCAACATCTTCGCCCTGAACATGGTCCTCCAGTACAGGGGCGTGGGACCCTGGAGGGACTACCTCTACGGGGAGAGGTTCTACATCATCCTCAGCTTCGTCGCCAAGACCATCCTGTCGTGGATAGTCTTCGTCGGCATCTTCGCACCCTTCTAATTTTTT
>CAYONH010000275.1:0-2632 GCA_964405275.1 uncultured Candidatus Bathyarchaeia archaeon
TGGGAGATGAGCTTGTTGACTATCTCAGACATCTTCCATAACTCCTTTCATGTACTGGGCTCCATGAATCTTAAATTGATTCTGAAGCAAAAGTACTTATCCCCGTGAGCAACGGGAAGAACTTACTCCAACAAAGAATTTGAGAAAGAGACGCGAGTAGAATACTTTCGTCCGCTTGTGAGCGAGGTCAGGTTAACCGCGCGCGAAAAGCTGAAAAAGGGCATCCGCTGCGCGGGGTATATATGAAATAGAAAACAATAGAGGAAGGGATTCGATGTCAAATTACATAATTAAAAGTTATCAAGAAGGCTTTGCAGAAGACCAAGCCCGATTAGACATTGAAGTTTCGAAAACATGGATTATGCCGGATGATACTCCATTAAGCCAATTAATAGAATATTACTCCACCCTTGATTTTGATCCTGAGATGAGGCTATATTGCTTTCTGGAAGACATAATGATTGGTTTTGTTACCATTCGATTTACAGATGAAAACGATGGGATGGTCCGAACTTTGCTTGATTTTCCGGTCGTCTTACCCGATCACGAAGAAGCTGTTAATTCGTTGCATGAGAGGGCACTTGAGGCTCTAAGAGGAAAGGGGATCCAAACTGTTCAATCAACCTTCGGCTTGTGGGGGGGATCGGAGGAGTGGGCTGAAAAATGGGGGTTTAGGCGTATCGACGAGATTGGGGTCCTGTATGACCTGGATGTTGGCTCTGTGAACTTTAAGGGGGAAACCGAGGGAGTTCATCCTTTCACTCCCGAGACAGATCTAGATGAATGTGTAAGCGTATTTGTCACAGAGTATGGTCTCCCAGAAGAGGATGTAAGAAACTTCATTAACAGTCTGTTTCATAGTGAACAGACATTAGCTTACTATGTTCTTAGAGAAGAGGGAGACATTGTTGCGACAGGAGCAATCAGGAGAAACCCGAACGTACCTACAATAGGAATGTTGAGTGCAGTCTACGACAAAGGAATAGCTGATCTTAGACGACTGTTGACTAAAATTATCAGTATATCAAAAGAACAGGGAATTGAGAGGATCTTAATGTTCTTCACACATCTACGCCCAGACGATCCAGTAATAGGGAAATATGCTTCACTTGGTTTTTCATATCTGGGGTCAAACGTCAACTATGAAAAAGAGAACATATAGATTGATTATTAGAAGGTTCAAATAAGACGACTGGGCACGCAAGGGGTTCAGTGCATCATCCTGATCTTCATTCCATGGTTTAGATGGACTTTCGCTTGTTCAGGACCGGGATGGAACCGCCTAATTATTATAACGAAGCCCTTTCATGGTGATCAACTTCGTAATTTTTCTGTCGTCCCAATGCGATCGCGTGCGTATTTAGTTACTGACGGATTGTTTCCTTCGACCGTTTCCAATTTCCTAGGATAGAGGCCACCTGCCCCTCATGGTGGATCACCTCGGAGATGAGCCAGAGGATCGACCACTCCCGGGTCCTCCCCCCGAAGAAGTCGATCTCCTCAGCGAGCGCCTCGTCCGTCAGCTTATTGAGCTCCACCATGATGCTCTCCCTCCCCCGCTCCAGGTCCCCCAGGATCTTCTCCAGGGAGTAGCCCGGGTTCCCCTGGTAGTCGTCGGGCCAGCCCTCCGGCCTGTAGCCCCTCCCGCCGTGGAGCACCCTCGGGAGGACGACGTGGAGGATGTAGGACTCGTGGGTGAGTATCCACCTCAGGCTGTTAGCCTCGGGCTCCGGCCTCCAGTCCAGCAGCCCCTCGTCCAGGTCCTTCGTCAGTCCGTCGAGCCTGTCTAGCCCTATGACCGCCATAGCCTTGATGACCTCCGCCCTCTCCGATATGTGGGTCACGGATGGATGATCTCGAAAGGTGTATTTAGGGTACTCGTGGTTCCATCGGGGAAGCGCGACGCCTGGTCTCCAGTCCCTCCTAGCGTCGTTGAAATAAAAAACCGGTTTAAAAATGGACGTTATACCCTGCTTTCACTCTCTTTCGGGCATCACGGAGCGAAACAGGAGCATATCGTGGACGTCACCTATTTCCCTATTCTCCACCGGTGCCCTCCGAAGTAGCACTTCCTTCCCAGGGTTTGATCTCGGACCTCGCAGGCCCGCCATTAGCCTCTTCAAGGCGCTTGACAACTACCTGTCCTCTCCATTCCAGAGGGGTCCAGACGGTTCATAAAGAGATTCTGAACCCAAATTCCCTACAAGTGGACCCGACGCCCTCTAAGGACCCCAAGAACCTATCCCCGGACAGGTGGTACTGGAAGGCGACTCCGTCCACGGCAAGTGATTTAAAACCGGAGGGGCATCGCGAATACGATTCTGATGTATCCGATTGGGAGGCCAGTCGAGGAGCTGAGGACACCGTGCCTCATCCTCGACCTAGACATGTTCCAGTGGAACCTGGACAAGATGTTCGGATTCGCCAGGGAGGCCGGGGTCAACGTGAGGCCCCACGCGAAGACATTCAAGGCCGCAGCCATCTGCAGCAGGCTCCTGGAGGCCGGGGCCATCGGGGTGATGACCCAGAAGCTGGGGGAGGCGGAGGTCCTCCTCCACTCGGGGATCCTCCACGGCGACAAGAACATCCTCATCAGCCAGGAGATCTCCGACCCCGGGAAGATCGAGACCCT
>CAYONH010000276.1:0-2612 GCA_964405275.1 uncultured Candidatus Bathyarchaeia archaeon
GCCGCATATAGGAACCGAACACTATGCAATCCCCAAGCCTCGACCAGCGCGCGCACGGGGGACTCGTCTCTCCTTATTCGCGGACATGGGGTCATTGTCTGGGGATGCAGGTCGAACCTCCGAGCTGGATGATACCATCACGATGGGAAGTTGTCTGACGTAATCTCTCGGATAAACTCAGCTTCCTCGGGTCTGTAGGGTGTTCCATCCTTGTTCAGGATCTCGTGGAACCAGGTCTCGGGCTCCGGTGAGCCCTCCTCCGAGCCCCAGGGATAGATCGTCTGGGTCTTACCGTTCACCAGCCCCCAGTTGAAGCAGCCAACCCCCTCCCTCCTGAAGATAGGCAGATGGGACTCGAAGCGGCTTCCCCTCGTCCGCGCCATGTACTCCGTGCAGATCAACGGCCTCCCGAGGGGCTTGAGGCGCCGTATCTGCCCCTCGAGGTTCGCCGCATCATGGTAGTTGTGGAACGTAACGATGTCCGACTGGGAAAGCTGGAACTCGCTCAATGCCGGGTTCTCGAACCAGACGCCCACGGACAGGGGCTGAACAGGATCGACCTCCCTCGCCCAGACGAAGGCCTCCCTGAGAAGGCCCAGAGATCTCTCCCCAAGGCCGTTGCCGCCTGGCTCGTTGTACAAGTCCCACATCAGGATACGCTCGTCCTCCCGGAACGCTTCTAAAACACCTTGGACGTATCTCTTGAGCCGCCCCCACGTGGATGGATCGAGAACCTTCCTAGTACCCGGGCTCTGCACCCAACCGGAGTTATGGACTCCAGGCCTTGGCTTGGGCTGCCTCCCATACTCGAACTCCGAGTTCCAACAATCATCAAAAAGAACGAACATCGGAGTCACACCTACGCTTGACGCGATCCCCAGAAATCGCCCTATCCGCTCCCTGAACCCCTCGGCGTCATTCTCCCAGACCAGATCGTGGAGGTAGACACGAGCAGTGTTGAAACCAAGTTCCCTAGCCCAGCCTAGCTCGCGTGTGATCGTCTCCGGGTTGAATGTGTCCTCCTGCCACATCTCAAGCTGGTTGATAGCGGTGCTCGGCGTGTAGTTGCAGCCCACGAGCCAGGGCCTCCCCTCATACCATTCCCAGGCCCGCTCCATCGACCATCTATCGACCATAACCTTCGATTAATCCACTGTAAGTTTCGACTTATCAGTTCGACGTCTCGCGCGCGCAGCGAGTAGCACAGCAATTTATGTTACATACCGTGTTCTAGATGCTCTTATCAATAAAACCCGTGAAGCAATTACTGAGATGTTCAGTGAGAGGTATAAAACTAGAGAGGAGTACCTCAGGTCACCCATTGAAGAACGTTTAATCAAACTGGAACCATCCCAAGATGAGCGCGCCCGTGAACTCTGCGAGAGGCTAGTAACCATTGACCTACATTGTCTCTCGTATCATCAGTTCTCTGACCACGAGTCCCCATACCCCCGGGACCGGGTAAAAAACAGCGGGTTGACCTGCCTGCTTGAAACTGTGGATAACTTCGGACACAACCCAAACCATGAGTATCAGTTAGCTGCGGAAGATGTACGACATTTCGTGCAGTATTTCCCAGAAAAACAGGGGATGAACATCGCCTACGATGCTACGGACATAAAACAAGCCAAGAAAGCAGGACAACAGACCATCATGGTCTCCATGGAGATGGATGGCTCACAGGTAATCGGCCCAGGCATCATGTATAAACGAGGAACACTTGACGAACACTATCCCTTCCTTGAAAGGATCGACACACTGCACGAGCTGGGTCTCCGGAGGTTCGACCCCATCAAGAACTTCAGGAACTATATTGGGGATGGATGCCTAGAACGCTACGATAGCGGCCTAAGCCAGTATGGGTTAGCTGTCGTGGAACGGATGAACCAGGTGGGCATGATCATTGACACATCTCACTGGGGGGAACAGAGCACCCTCGACGCAATCGAAGCATCAAAGAAGCCAGTACTAATTAGCCACACCGGTGCACGAGCCATCGTCCCACAGAATGTTAGGCTGAAGAGCGACACGGTCATCCACACCCTGGCAGAGAAAGATGGTGTCATCGGTGTCTGTGGGATACCCAACTATCTCTCACAGGACAAACGCCAGGGGGTAAAGGATATGGTAGCACACATAGACTACATCGTTGACCTAGTAGGCGTTAACCATGTGGCCATCGGCACGGATATAGTGTGGGGTGACCACGCGGCACTCCCCATTCACCACCACTACATCAAACGCATGAACATGAGAGTGGTAGCGGTTTACATGGAGGGGATAGAGAGCCTCGAGGAGTGGCCCAATATAATCAGGTGTCTTGTCCACAGTGGTTATTCGGATAACGATATCAGTAGAATAGTGGGGGAGAACGCCATGAAATTGATGATAAAGGTATTGGATAACCCCCGGTAATGGAGTTAATGGATGTATACAGCAACCTAGGCCGCGCGCGCAGCGACCAGATTCAATGCGATTGCGCGCGAAAAAAAAGCTGGTTTCTATGTGTGCTAGATTCGCTCGACTTTGAATATGACCAGCCTGAGACCGTTAACGCGCGCGCAGCAAATAGCGAGGGTGCATGGACATACCAGTTAAACCCACGGGAACGC
>CAYONH010000277.1:0-2602 GCA_964405275.1 uncultured Candidatus Bathyarchaeia archaeon
TTCGACGAGGCCACGCTGAGGAAGTACCTCGGCGGCACGGGGATCGGCTCCAAGACCCTGTACGAGGAGGTCCCCCCGGACGCCGACTGGTCGGACCCCGTCAACAGGGTCACCATAGGCAGTGGACCCTTGGGGGGCACAGCTGTCGGGGGATCCGGAACAATATCCATAGTCACCAAGGGCGCCATGACCGGCGGATCCACGTCTGTCCAGGCCAATGGCCTCTTCGGCGCCTACCTGAGGTTCTCCGGTTACGATGGCATCATCGTTCAGGGGGCTTCGGAGAGCTGGAAGTACCTCGTAATAAGGGACGGAGGAGCCGAGCTGAAGGACGCTAACGAGATCATGGGCCTCGACACCTACGAGGTGGGGGACTACCTCAGGGAGGCCTACGGCGTCAGGGGTAGGAGCGCCAGCGTCCTCTCCATCGGCCCGGCTGGGGAGAACCTCGTCAGGTGGACGGGGGTCTTCGTGGACCACGGTCACTCGGCCTCACATAACGGCTCAGGCGCCGTCCTAGGCTCCAAGAAGCTGAAGGCGATCATGGCTTTCAGGAGCAGCGGCAGCCCCGAGATGGCGGACCCCGAGGGGCTGAAGGAGGTTGCCCAGAGGATGTACGAGGACGTGGAGTACTTCAGGGGCACCATCGGCCTCGTGGAGACCATGCAGAAGGCGGGAAGCGGCGTCCTGCCCGTGAAGAACTACACCACAAACGAGTGGTCGATTGAGCCCGACGAGATCGACTCCTTCTCGGAGGCCAGCATCAGGGAAAAGTACCAGGTGGCCCGGGAGCCGTGTTGGTCATGTAGGCTCCTCCACTGCGCGATGATGAGGGTGGAGGACGGCCCCTACGCTGGCCTCGTCGAGGAGCCCGAGTACGAGCAGATGGCGGCCTGGGGGCCTGCCATAGGTCAGACGAACGTCGAGGCCGCGATGATGCTCTCCGCGCTCACCGACAAGCTCGGCCTGGAGAACAACGAGGCAGGTTGGATGATCGGATGGCTCATGGAGTGCTGCGAGAGGGGGCTCATAACCGAGGAGCAACTGGGCGTAGACCTCCGATGGGGGGACGTCGAAGGCACGGTCAAGGTGCTGAAGATGATCGCCCAACGCCAGGGGATGGGGGACCTCCTCGCCGAGGGAATCATGAGGGCCTCCAAGGAGATCGGTGGAGACGCGGCCGACGCGGCCATCTACACGATGAAGGGGAACACGCCGAGGGGTCACGACCACCGGACGAGGTGGGCGGAGATGTTCGACACCTGCGTCTCAAACACGAGCACCATCGAGACCCACATGAGCGTGATGGGGCCGAGGGCCCAGGGACCCGAGAACCCCATGGAGGTCTCCACTGAGGTAGCGAGGACGAAGGGGCTGATGCAGCTCGAGGACTCGGCGGTCACCTGCAGGTTCAACACGAGGATGAACGCCGAGAACATCGCCGCCGCCGTGAGCGCCGCGACTGGCTGGGAGATGACGCCGGAGGAGGCGAAGCGGGTCGGCCTCAGGGCCGTGAACCTGATGCGAGCTTACAACCTGAGAGCAGGCATCGGTGCCGAGTACGACAGGCCCTCAACACGCTACGGATCGACACCCGTCGACGGACCCACGGTTGGGATCAGCATCCTTCCCCACTGGGACGCCATGCTCAGGAGCTACTACGGGCTGATGGGGTGGGACACCGAAACCGGGATACCCCTGCCCGAGACCCTGGAGGAGCTTGGGCTGGAACACGTCGTCAAGGATATGGAGAAGCTCTGAAACCCCTCATTTTCCCTTTTATAACGGACTCTGGGGTTTTTAGGAGAAAGAGATTCAGGTAATCCATTTTTTTGGTGGCTTAAAAACATATTTTTAGTTTAATTGAATTATGTTACTCTTAGCTTCTGAGAGCAACTACTTCTCCTTGATCCTCTGCCCGATGGTCTTGAGCTCCCCGTGATCCTTGTACCTGATGGAGGTCTGCACCCTGACCGGCAGCCCCACCTGTCTGAGGAACTGCAGCAGCATCCCGCCGTCGATGGATTCCTTTATCTTGCCGGCCTTGAACGCCTCGACGAGGGCCTCCTCGACCTGGGGCATCGCCTTGGGGAACTGCGCCCGAGCGGCGCCTAAGACCTCCCACGCCCTACCCACGAGGAACCGGCCCAGAACCTCATCCGGAGAGGGCTCCTTAGGTTTCTCCACCTCTGCCTCCGGTTTACTCTCCGACCTATGGAGCCGTCTCTGGAGCTCCAGCATCCTCCGCCTCTTGAGCCTCTCCAGCTCATCGTCCACACCAGACATCCCACAGGTCCCTGAATACTCCCCCCGGGGATACTTTTAACCTTTCTTTACAGGTGAAACGAGAAGTCTTTTAACAAACTAGTGTATCTCAAATCAGTAACTCCTATTAAAAGTAAAATTTGAGGTAGGTCAACAATGAGCGGGGGCTTCGATCCAGGCGCGAGGATACGCGTACTCCACGTCGACGACGATCCCAGTCACCAGACCATGCTCAGGATCTTCGGGGAGACCTACGACCCCAAGATGGAGATCGATGCCACCGACCGCATTGACGACGTCTTCGACCACATCGAACGTGGTGGCATAGACTGCATCC
>CAYONH010000278.1:0-2596 GCA_964405275.1 uncultured Candidatus Bathyarchaeia archaeon
AGACCCCCCATATCCCGGGCGCAGCTCATGGTCTACATGATGATCTTCGTCGTCGCCCCCATCATCACCTACGTCACAGGGAGGGGGATCGACCTCCTGCTATCACTGCCGGCCTTCCCATCCTTCCCTGTCAACCTCATCCTCGGGTTCACGGTCTTCTACGTAGGGTTAAAGATGGGAATCAGGTCTACGAAGCTGCTATACAGGAGGGGCCTCGGCCTGCCCTGGGGGGAGGCCAGGAAGGACGTCGAGACGAGCAATCTAGTGGTGACGGGCCCATATGCCTACACGCGCAATCCGATGATACTGGGCTACTCCCTCCTCCCGTGCGGCATGGGCCTGATGTTCCGGTCCATCGGCATGTCGACAACGATCCCCCTCGTGGTGGCGCTCATCAACGTGGCGATAGTGAAGCTCAGGGAGGAGTCCCACCTTGAGGAGAGGTTCGGACAGGAATACCTGGACTACAAGAGGTCGACCCCATTCCTGATCCCGGAGCTCGGTAACATCCCACACCTCATCGTCGATTCCTTGAAGATAGAATCCGAGAAAGTGACATCTCAGAACGGTGAAAGCACGTAAATTCCGTTCGGGGCTCCATACCCTTATCCCAGGAATATACAACTTCTAGGCAACACATGGTGAATCAGATGATCTCACACTTCGAGATACCCGGAGAAAACCATGAGGCCCTCATCATGTTCTACTCGGAGCTCTTCGACTGGAGATTCGAGAGAGCCCCAGGGGTTGACGAGTACTGGCTCATACAGGCAGCCCCTCTCGACATGGGGGCCCGTCTATCAAAACCAGTAAACGGAGGGCTTACGAAGACCTCAGAGCGTGGTATACTCCTCTACTTCTCGGTGGATTCTGTGGACGAGACCTCCAAGAAAATCGAGGCACTGGGGGGCAGGATCCTCGTCCCCAAGCGGGAGGTGCAGGACATGGGTTGGTTCGCCAAGGCCGAGGACCCCGAGGGGAACGTATTCGCCGTCTGGCAGGACATGTACTAATGAGAGACGCTAGTCTCCTAGGTGCACGTCTAGGAACTTTAGGTAGGCCTCGGCAGCAGTTATCCGGTTCTCCTTGACCCTGAAGCCGTGGCCCTCGTCCGGGAAGACGATGTACTCCACAGGCACGCCGTTCGCCCTCGCCGCATCCACGATCTCGTCGCTCTCGACCTGGAGCACCCGGGGATCGTTGGCTCCCTGCACCACGAGGAGCGGCCTCACGATGTTCCCGGCGTGGAACAGGGGCGACTTGGCCCTGAGCATCTCCTCCTCCTCGAAGGGGTTCCCCAGCTCGGTGTAGAGGGACTCCCGGGTCGCCTCCCACCATGGAGGGATGCTCTTCAGCGTCCTCACCCAGTTGGTAACCCCGAAGATGTCGATGCCCGCGTCGAACTCCTCCGGAGTGAATGCCAGCGCGGCTGCGACCATGTAGCCCCCGTAGCTCCCGCCCATGATGGCGACGTTCTTCCCATCAACCCAGTCAAGGGACTCCAGGTGCCTCCTGCCCCAGACACAGTCCTTCAAATCGACATCCCCATGCCTCTTGTCATCCATGTGGTAGAAGGTCTTCCCATAGCCGGAGCTCCCCCGGTTGTTCACCGCCAGCACCGTGTAGCCGTGGTTCACCAGGAACTGCCTCTCAGCGCTGTAACCAAGCCGGGTCTGCCCCCCGGGTCCCCCGTGGACGTAAATGACGGCGGGGACCCTGCTCTCCGGGGACGCCGAGTGGGGCCTGTAGAGGAGGGCAGGTATCTCCAGCCCGTCATAGCTGGGGTAGCGGACGACCTCCCCGTTGACCAGGTCTCCCTCGTCGACGGCGGGGTTCAGGCTGCTTGTCAGCTTCTTATGGTCCCCTGTCTCCATGTCCAGGACGTAGAGGTTGGATGGCGATGTGTCCCCGTTGACGTAGAACGCCATGTTCCTCCCACTCCTCGACATCACGGCGCTGGTTATGTCTCCATTGGGTATCTCGGGCAGGTCCACGGGCTCCCCTGAGCCGAGGTCCAGCACCCTGAGCTTCGTCCTGGCGTCGACGTTGACACCCGTAGTCCTGAACCCGCCGTTCCTAGAGAACGTGGAGTACATGACGTCCCAGTCGTATCCCTCGACAAAGCGGTGAATCCCGTCCCCCAGGCTGTAGGAGTAGAGCTGCCTGAACTCCCCCTCCTCGTTGCTCGTGTAGTAGAGCTCCCCACCGTCGGGGCTGAAGTCAGCAACCCTGTAGCTCACGTCCCCTTCGTGGGGGGTGACCAGAACGGGTTCATCGCCGGGGGTCAGGGCGTCCCAGACGTAGAGGTCGTTGTCAGCGTTGTTTCTGATCTTCACGAGGGCGACCCACCGACCATCGCGGCTCACGGCGCTCACTGAACCGTACTCGCCATCGACCTCGTAGACCAGCTCCCTCTCGAAGGTCCCGGCGTCGTACCTGTAGAGGTCGAAGTACTTGGGGTCCCTCTCTGTGGTGAGGACCCAGAAGAAGGAGTCGTCCCCCGACCAGCCCACGAAGGTCGCCTTCAGGTTCTCGCCGGGAGTGAGGTCCTTCACCCGTCCGTCCTCCTCGACGACGTAGACGTGGTTCAGCTCGT
>CAYONH010000279.1:0-2594 GCA_964405275.1 uncultured Candidatus Bathyarchaeia archaeon
GCCGTGAGGTTCGCTACGGCCTGCATCACCGCCACGGCATTCACCTTCCCCGCAAAGGGTCCGAGAACTGAGTTCCAGATGAGGGCACCTCCCAGGCCTCCCCCCATCAGACCAGTCCTCCCAGCGTCAACGTGGGGCGACGCCTCAAGCGCGTCGAAGAGAGTGGCGTTGGCGGAAACAGCATCGGAGTTCCCCCAGTGGTCCCCGCAGGCGTGAGAGCCCGCGATGGCGCAGCCACCCCCCACCATGACCGCTCTGAGGTAGGCCGCCCTGGACTCGGTGTCGAGCCAATCAGCCTCCCCCTCCCTCACGTATCCCCTGGCCCCGTGGTGGTGGATGACCACAGGTACAGCCTCCCCCACCTCGAATGTCTCGGGAGTCCAGAGGTAGCACCACTCACCCCCGGCCTTGAAGAAGACCTTCTGCTCACCATTGATGAGAACTGGAATCTCTGACATAGAACCTCGTCTACAGCTTGAAGCCAAGAGGATATAACGATTGAGGCCGTGCCTGTGACAGACCTCAGAGCATAATATTATCTCTTATCCCAGAGATATACCATTCATTCGAATTTAGGGGTCATGGTGATGGAGGAGATAGAGGTCGAGGGAGCCGCTGAGGCCTACGTGGAGCTCTTCAACAGGTACGGGGTCGACTACGTCATCAGCTCGCCCGGCACAGAGTTCGTCCCCCTCTGGGAGTATCTGGCGAAGTACAGCTCCCAGTGGAAAAAGCCATCTTATATCAACGCCAGGCATGAGGGAACAGCCCTTACGATGGCGAAGGGGTACGCCATGGCCACCGGGAGGCCCCAGGTCGTCCTCACCCACGTCCTCGCCGGCCTCCTCCACGGGGCCATGGAGCTGAGGGCCCTCTACATCGACAACCTCCCAGCCCTCCTGATAGTGGGGCAGGCCTGGACCCACGACGGGGAGATCCACGGCGGCACTCCCGGTCCCCACTACCTCTCGTTCACCCAGGTCGGGGGACAGCAGAAGCTTGTCCAGCCCTACGTCAAGTGGAGCGAGAGCCCGGCCTCCAACGCTAACATCCTCGAGACCATCGCCAGAGCCCTCGACATCGCTTCGACGGACGTGAAGGGCCCCGTCCTCCTCGCCCTCTCCAGGGAGCTTATGTTCGAGAAGGCGACGAAGATGAGGATGCCGCGGAGGAAGCCGAGGCCCTCCCGTGTCCAAGCCGACCCCGGTGAGACATGGAAGCTAGCGAAAATGCTCGATGACGCCGAGAACCCCCTCATCTACACGAGGTACCTGGGGAGGAACCCCGAGGCCGTGCCTTCCCTCGTGGAGCTCTCCGAGCTGCTCTCCCTGCCGGTGTTCGAGACACCAGGGTACATGAACTTCCCCACCGACCACCCACTGCACATGGGCTACGACGTCACACCGTATCTCCCAGAGGCCGACCTGGTGCTCGTCATCGACAGCAGCAGCTGGCCCCCGTGGTATCCTCCAGGGAGCATCCTGGAGAACAGCGAGGCGAAGATCGTCTTCATGGACCTGGATCCCCTCCAGACGAAATACCCCTCTCACGGCTACCCGGCGGACATGCTCATCACCGCGGACTCGGCTCTGGCGCTGCCAGCAATAACGGAGGCGGCGGAGCCCATGCTTGAGGGTTCAGCCGACAGAGTCCAGGAGAGGCACAAGAGGTGGGAGGCGGAGCACAAGAAGCTCAGAGAGGAATGGCGGAATGAAGCCCTCAGCGTCAAGGACGATCATCCCATCGATCCCCGCTGGCTCTGCCTCAACATAGACGAGGTCGTCAGCGGGGGAGCCATCACCGTCCACGAGACGATCACCCACGGCAGGATCGTCCACAGGTACATAGAGGGGAACAGGACACGCCCCGGAACCCACTTCGCGGCGACCGGCCCCGTCGCCCACACAGGGCTAGGGCAGGGCCTCGGCGTCGCCCTGGGGGTGAAGCTGGCCGAGCCCGAGAGAACGGTCGTAGCCCTTGAAGGAGACGGGAGCTTCAACTACAACCCGGTGCCGGCCTGCCTCGGCCTGTCACAGGAGTACGGGCTGCCGTTCCTGACCGTAGTCTTCGACAACCAGTCCTACGCCGCCATGAAGCAGCATGCAAGGCACTACGCGGAGGGCTGGGCGGTGAAAGGAGGAAAATACTATGGAGTGTACATGAAGCCCAAACCGGACTATGCAAAGATAGCGGAGGCCTTCGGGGGCTTCGGGGAGACCGTTGAGGAGCCCGCCGAGGTCAAACCCGCATTGGAGAGGGCCGTCGAGGAGATGGAGAAGGGTAGGCTGAGCCTCCTCGACGTCATCCTGAAACAGTCCTGACTTACCCTGAGAACTAGACAAGAGGGTGAATCACGTCCTCCACGCGATACGTTGATATTTTAGTGAGGGGGTAGATCGATGTGCGCCGGGTTGGCTGAGCGGTTTAGGCGTCCGCCTGCAGAGCGGATCTACGGGGGTTCGAATCCCTCGCCCGGCTCCAATAAAAAAGGGTAAGAGATACCTGTTTTTTCCTGAGCCTTACTATTCTGGAGATACGCCTATCTCGACTTTCAACGTCCCAAGGGACAGGTGAAGATCTGGCAGCATGTAGTT
>CAYONH010000280.1:0-2579 GCA_964405275.1 uncultured Candidatus Bathyarchaeia archaeon
CGGGCTCAATCGACCACTCGTTTGTGGTGTAGTTCTTCACGGGCAGGACGCCGCTCCCCGCCTTCTGCATGGTCTCCACGAGGCCGATGGTGCCCCTGAAGTATTCCACGTCCTCGTACATCCTCTGGGCGATCTCCTTCAGCCCCTCGGGGTCCGCCATCTCGGGGCCGCCGCTGCTCCTGAACGTCATGATCGCCTTCAGCTTCTTGGAGCCCAAGACAGCGCCTGAGCCGTTGTGGGAGGCTGAGTGACCGTGATCCACGAGGACTCCCGCCCACCTGACGAGGTTCTCGCCTGCCGGACCGATGGAGAGGACGCTGGCGCTTCTCCCCCTGACGTTGTAAGCCTCCCTGAGGTAGTCCCCCACCTCGTAGGTGTCGAGACCCATGATCTCATCGGCGTCCTTCAGCTCGGCTCCCCCGTCCCTTATCACGAGGTACTTCCAGCTCTCCGAAGCCCCCTGAACGATGATGCCGTCGTATCCGGAGAACCTCAGGTAGGCGCCGAAGAGGCCGTTGGCCTGGACCGACGTGGATCCGCCGGTCATGGCGCCCTTGGTGACGATGGATATTGTTCCGGATCCCCCAACGGCTGTGCCCCCCAAGGGTCCACTGCCTATTGTGACCCTGTTGACGGGGTCCGACCAGTCGGCGTCCGGTGGGACCTCCTCGTACAGGATCTTGGAGCCGATCCCCGTACCGCCGAGGTACTTCCTCAGTGTGGCCTCGTCGAAGACCTCGTCGCTGAGCTTCCCCTCGGACATGTCGACGCGCAGGAACCTCCCAGCATATCCCTTGATCTTTCTAGGCATAGAATCACGATGTTCTTGTCCCTATGAATACAAATAGTTTCCCCGTCGAGTTCAAGCCCATCGGGTTTCAATAAGCGTAATTAGAGCAGGATATCGATTTTATCCCATGCGCAGGCGTAAGCCGGTGAACCGGCTGGTCGAGAAGGCTGAGAAGATGCTGGACATCTGGCTACCAGCATGACTTAAGGTGTCTGTTAACAGGTGTACGTGGGACTAAGGGACTTTACACCTCACACATTATTATTCGACATAATATCCTCTTCTTAAGAGGAGTAAATCATGTTTGAGCTATCTAATATGACCTGGCCGGAGGCCGAGGAGAAGTTCGGGAAGACTAATCTCGCCATCGTGCCGATAGGCGCGACAGAGCAGCACGGGCTTCACCTAGGAGTCGGGGCGGACTGGATCCAGGCCTGGAAAATCGCGAGGAAGGTGGGGGAGAGGACAGGCGCTCTGGTGCTGCCTGTCATGCCATACGGCGTCTCAGGTCACCATAAGGAGTTCCCTGGGACGATAACTCTCACCCCGGAGACCCTCCAGGAGGTGGTCTACGAGATCATCGAGAGCCTTGACCGCTATGGAATAGATCGGGTGGTCTTCATGAACGGTCATGGAGGGAACCTCGGTGCCATCACCGGCGCCATCAAGGAGGCCCGGGAGAACATGGGGACCCTCTGCGCCATCGTCCAGTGGTGGGATATACTTAGCAGCAGACCCATATACGGACACCCCGCCGAGGAGCACGCAGGTTACGCCGAGACGGCCCTCATGCTGGCGTCGAGGCCTGAGGCTGTGAGGATGGATCGGGCGGTGTTGACGCCGACGAGGCAGATGGATGATGAGATCCAGCTTGTCAGATCGGGGCTTGGGAGGTTCAAAGACGGTCTTGTTAGGATACCTCTGAGCACCGTTGACGTATCTGAAACTGGCTCCATGACGGAGGCCCACCCCGACGATGTGCCAGGTACCAGTGATTACTCTAAGATAACTCCCGAGTTCGCGGAGACGCTATTGGAGGATGTGGTGGCTTGGATGTCCGACTTCGTTAAGGGGTTTGAAAGCTTCAGCGTCCCACTCAATAAACCAAGGAGAGAATAAACGCATAAAGGAGGGCTCGCTCTCCACCTCCAGACAAGGGTTGTTCCCTCATTAGGCTGTCCTCTAGGAAAAATGAGTGAAAAAGGGGGTTAGACCGTGCCCTCTTTCCAGGAGCGGAGGTACTCCGCCTGCCTCTCGGTGAGGGTGTCGATCTCTATTCCCATACCATGCAGCTTCAGCAGGGCGACGTTCTCGTCTATGCTCTTGGGGACGTCGTAGACCTTGGGCTCCATCTTCTCGGCGTTCCAGACCCACTCGGCTACGAGGGCTTGGTTGGCGAAGCTCATGTCCATCACCTCGCTGGGGTGCCCCTCGGCGGCGGCGAGGTTCACGAGCCTCCCGTCGGCGAGGAGGTAGAGCTTCCTGCCGTCCTTGGTGGTGTACTCGTCGAGGCTGTCCCTGAGCCTGCGCTTGCCTGTTGATATCTCCTCAAGCGCGGGGATGTTGATCTCGACGTTGAAGTGGCCTGAGTTGGCCATGATGGCCCCGCTCTTCATTGCCTTCATGTGCTTTCCGTCGATGACGTGGATGTCCCCTGTGGAGGTCACGAAGATGTCTCCCACCTTCGCGGCCTCCGCCATGGTGGTCACCCGGTAGCCGTCCATCACCGCCTCAAGCGCCCTCAGGGGGTTCACCTCTGTCACTATGACGTTGGCCCCCATCCCGCGAG
>CAYONH010000281.1:0-1324 GCA_964405275.1 uncultured Candidatus Bathyarchaeia archaeon
TCGACGGCCGTGTAGGGGTCCACGGAGATGAGGGGGGTTGACATGACCTCCTTCGCCGACATGGTGTATGGGTCCAGCCGCGGCTCCACCACCAGTTGGAGGATGTTCTTCGATGTGATGATTCCCACGGGCCTTCCCCCGTTTGTCACCACGACGGAGGTGATGTAGAACTTGTTCATCTTCTTGACCGCGTCCAGCGCGGTGTCATCGGTGCGCACGGTCTTGACGTTCTTCTTCATGATATCCCTGACTAGAATATTGCCGCTCATCGGATCAACTCGAAGATATGAAAGAACTCTTGCCACACGGGATATTAGCCCGTGCATGCGTGGATTCTCCACACACAAGTGGGGCTCACGTGAATTGACGATCAAGTTTATTATGGTGAAATCCATCTGCCTTGCATCAACAGGGGTCACAGGTGGTCCATGACGGCGAGGGATGAGCGTAAGGCTGCTTCGATCATCAGCTACAGCCTCATCGTGATGTCCCTCACGCACACATTGACCCACATCTTCGAGGGCGTCCACACATCCATCTTCTCTATCCTGAGGGCCGAGTTCGGCCTCTCACTGCAGCAGTTGGGGGTCATAGCGGCGATACCTCCCCTCTGTCAGACGGTCCTCTCGATACCGACTGGCCTCCTAACCGACAAGTACGGGGCGAAGCGGATGATCCTCCTCAGCTTCAGTCTCGCCACCGTAGGTGCGGTGCTCGCGAGCATGGCGTCCAGCCCCGCCATGTTCATCCTGGCCATCAGCATGGTCTACGTGAACACCACCATCTATCACCCGGCCTCCTACAGCTTCACCACCAAGATGTTCAGGCCCCAGGATCGGCCCAAGGCCCTGGGCCTCCACGGGGCCGGCGGGACCCTGGGGCATGCCTCTGGGCCCCTGGCGGTGAGCGTCCTCATCGGGATACTCGCGTTCCAGTGGAGGCAGGTCTACCTCATCCTCGCCGTGCCCATGCTCGCGGGCATCCTGATGGTCTTCTTCATCCGTGAGGAGCCAACGAGGGACGTGCTCGAGGATGCGGCCCCGGTCGAGGAGGCCTCCAACGGCATCATGTCACTGCTCACGAGGAGCCTCGTGATGTTCCTGAGCTTCTCGGCCCTGAGGATGGTGGGCGCGGCCATGGTGAACACGTTCCTGGTGCTCTACCTCCAGGACGTCCGGAACGTGAGCCTGACCTACGCCACATTCATCTCAAGCAGCACGATGCTCACGGGCTTCATCTCCGCACCTCTAGGGGGGTACGTCGCTTCGAGGGTCGGCGAGAAGAAGTGGCTCGTCGTCGCCCAGGCCCTCAGCTACGTCTGCCT
>CAYONH010000281.1:1424-2572 GCA_964405275.1 uncultured Candidatus Bathyarchaeia archaeon
GGCGGGAGGTTGAAGTCCTCGGCTATCTTCACGGCCCTCCCCATGGCCGCCCCGAGGAGGCAGCTGCCGAGCCCGAGGCTCCTGCCGGCTATTATCATGTTCTCCGCCATGAGGGAGGCGTCCTGGATGCTGAGGAACAGGAATGAGAGGTCGTTCATGTAGAACTCCCAGCCCCTCTCCTCCATGATGCGCTCGAACTTGTGGGAGTCGACGCAGACGGTGAAGCTCAGCGGGGCCTTGAAGGGGTTCCTCTCCCTCTTCCTTGAGAGGAGGACGCTGTAGGTCTGGGAGGCGAAGGGGGCCTGCTGGCCGGCCCTCACGATGGTCTCCAGCACCTCGTCTGTGGGCTCCTGCTCCGTGAACTTCCTTATCGATCTATGGTCGAGCAGGCACTCGATCACTGGATTCGTCTTCATGAAACTCAGAACTTAGAGTGTCATGAGCATATACAACGTTTTGGGGAATTTTTACGTGGGCTGAGGATGGCTCAGTCTTTCAGGGCTTCCAGGACCTCGTCCCTGAACCTCTCCCCCTGGGTGACGTAGCTCTTGATGGGCTTGGCGTTGACCACGAGCCAGTGGTTCCCCCTCTTCAGGTACTCCTCGGGGCGCTCCCAGGGGTTGATGAGCTCCACCTCGACGTCCGGGGCGACCTCGTGGATCACCTGCTCAACCCTCTTAGCGTGGGAGTACCCCCACTCGCACATCACGTCGAAGAAGACCACGGCCCTCCCCTCGTCCTCCATGATGGGCATGTACCTCCCCGGCTCCCTGGACTCGTATTCCCCGGTGATCTCCAGGTACATCTCGAAGGAGCCATCCCTGAACCCGAACCTCCTGTAGAAGTCCGCCATGGAGAGGCCCTCCCCCGCCTCGAAGGGCTTCGCGACGACGAAGTTGCAGGCCTGCTCCTCGAGCGCTGGGAGGCCCATCCTACACTCGTCGATGAAGGCCTCCATGAGGGCGGTGGCGACCCCCTTCCTCTTGAACTCCTCGAAGGGGTTGTAGACGCAGTTGAGGAGGATCACCCTCTCCCGGGGCTGGGGGATGAAGGGGACCGCCTCCTCCGGGAGGTAGAGGATCTGGGCCACGGGGCGCTCCTCGACGTAGGCGATCTTGGTGCAGGGCCCGTGGTCCTTGAGCATTCTC
>CAYONH010000282.1:0-2547 GCA_964405275.1 uncultured Candidatus Bathyarchaeia archaeon
ACTACTCCACGAATTTAAAGCCCGTTTCAGGCGGCTCCCACGTTATTCCCCTTCTCTCCTGGATGGATCTCAGGACGTCCACTAGGTGCTCCTAGTTCTCCAAGTAGTTGCTGCCAAAGTACCGGACCCTCTGCTCAATGATTATGGGCCTCCATTTCTCCCAGCTCATGACGATGGGTCCAGCTGCGGCATCATAGATCATCTCAGGGTCAATCAAGCCCCTCTTCAGCAGCACCCCGAAGTTGTTGAACGTGTTCCAGAGCGTCAGCCTCTGGGCATACGCCTCCGTGTTGTTGTCGGAGCCGTACTTCCTCTCGAAGTCGGCGTAGTCGTCCCACTCCATGTACATAGTATCCAAGAAACGGGCCATACCCTCCATACTTGACATCTCGCTGTGCAATGACATGGAAAGCTGCGCCGACCGTGTTCTGTTGGCGTTCCTCAGGACCATGGCGTAGTACAGGATGGAAACCATGATCCCGATAAGGGGAAGGACGTAGATTACCTAGTCAAGGGCGATCATTACGGAATACTGCGACGATTGAATAAAATAATCTATCGAACGCCCTCTCCCCAAACGAAAAAAGGCTGGCTAAAAGATCGCCTGACGGAAGACACCCCGATCCGCGCCCCGCTCCGAGCCCAGCAATATATAATAGCTCAACAGATGTCAGCTTCACCATGAAGTTCGTGGTGGGCGGCATCCTGCAGGAGTCCAACACCTTCTGCCCAGAGAAGACGACCATGGACACCTTCAGGAACGCATACCTCGGCTTCGGGAAGCAGATACTCACCGATCTGAGGGGCTCCAGATCCTTCATCGACGGCGTCCTCGACGCCTCGGAACAGATGGGAGCCACGCTGCACCCAACGGTCGTGGCCTTCGCCGCCCCCTACGGGGTGGTGGAGGCCAAGACCTACGACCACTTGATCGGGGAGCTACTGGAACGAGCGGGGGAGGCCGATGACGCTAGTGGGGTCGTCCTCTGCCTCCACGGCGGCATGGTCGCGGAGAACTCAATGGACCCCGAGGGGGAGATACTCGAGCGCGTACGTGACTTGTTCGGCCCCGGCGTCCCCATCACGTGCACCCTTGACATGCACTGCAATGTGAGCCGAAGGATGGTGGAAAACTGCGACGCCTTCTACATGAACAACGAGAATCCACACACGGACTCCTACGACAGGGGCGTCGAGGCTACGCAGGCCTTGCAGAGGATCGTGAAGGGGGAGATCAATCCGGTGATGGCACTGAGTAAGCCGGGTATGCTCCCGCCAACACTCCACGTGAACCCACCCCATTCGGGACCCATGGTGCCCATCCTAAACAGGGCCTTCGAGATAGAGAAGGATCCCAAGGTTCTGAACATCAACGTGGGTGCGGGGTTCCCCTGGTGCGACATCCCCGACGCCGGGATGAACGTCATCACTGTCGCGGACGGGGACCAATCCCTCGCCGAGGAGCTAGCCGAAGAGATCTCGGGGATGCTCTGGGAGGCACGACATGAGTTCATACCGTTGCTCCCGAAGACCGATGAGGCCGTAGAGAGGGCAATGGAGGCGAGAGAGGGGCCAGTGATCCTGGCGGACGTCGCAGATAACCCTGGGGACGGGACGACCGAGGATTCCACGACTATCTTGAGGTCTCTGATGGAGCGCGGTGCCCGGGACGCGGCCCTGGCCGTGATGAACGACGCCGAGGCCCTCGAGGCGTGCATCGCCGCCGGAGCCGGGAGCCAGGTCACAGTCGACCTGGGGTGCAAGGCGGGGCTTTTCGGAAAACCTGTGAGCCTGACAGGGACGGTGAAGACGATAACGGATGGGGTCTTCACGATCACGGGGCCTGTCTACACGGGGGAAGAGCTAAGCATCGGGAGGACCGCGGTGCTGGACATCGATGGCATCGAGGTGATCATCACCGAGCGTACCCACAACCCCATGTTCTCGGATATCTTCAGGCGCCACGGCATAGATCCGGCGAGGAAGAGGATACTCGTGGTCAAGACGTTCAGGATGCACATGGAGAGAAGCTATAGATCCTTCGCCAAGGAGATCATCGAGGTCGACGCACCGGGCCAAGCCAGCGTCAACATGAGGAGCTTCGAATGGACCAGGATACCGAGGCCTATGTTCCCCATCGACGAATGACCGTGCCTTAAATGAACCCCATTATACCTGATCCTCATCTCAGGTGTTGACCTTGGTGCGGCCCCTCTGGTTCATAGAGCTGCTGAAGAAGAACCTCCGAAACCGGTTCAGGCTGGCGAGGCTCACCAGGCTCCCCCTCCTTGGATCCCTCATCAACTGGATGCTCTTCGAGGACGACGAACTCGTCTACCTTCCCAAGGACAGAGCCATCACTTTAGAGGTAAACAGGGCCATTGAGCCCCTGGTAAACACCGTTCTCCCCTCTCAGGTAGTCCACTCCCTCATCGACGAAGCCAGCGTCCACTGGATCATGGACTTCTGCATCTGCAGGGTCGCCAACGACTGCCAGGACCACCCCCAGGACCTGGGATGCCTCTTCCTCGGCGAGGCCGCCCGGCG
>CAYONH010000283.1:0-2541 GCA_964405275.1 uncultured Candidatus Bathyarchaeia archaeon
GACCGCATTGACGACGTCTTCGACCACATCGAACGTGGTGGCATAGACTGCATCCTCTCCGACTACAGGATGCCGGTATGCAACGGCGTCGAGCTGGCCCACAGGGTCAGGGCTATCAGCGAACTGCCCTTCATCCTGTACACGGGGCAGGGAAGCGAGGAGGTCGCCGAGGCTGCCTTCGCCGCGGGCGTCGACGACTACATAAGGAAGGAGGCCGTCCCGAGCCACTACCAGGTGCTCTTCAGGAGGATTAGGTCGGTCGTCGAGAAGCACTGGGCGGAGGCTCAGCTGAAAGAGTCCCTCCAAACTTCTGCCAGCATTGTTGAGGCGATCCCCTCAGGGCTCCTGATCTACCAGTTCAAAGAGCCGGATCAGTTGATCCTCGTGGACGGCAACCCTGCTGCAGTAAGGTTGGCGGGGCTAGACATCGACGTCTGGCGAGGGAAGGACTTCAGTGAGATCTGGCCATACGACGAAGAGGTAGGGCTGAAGAGGAGATATATCGAGATCATCAAGACGGGCGAGACCATGATCTTCGACAAGATCTTCTGGAAGGACGAGAGGGTGGAAGGCTACTTCTCCATAAGGTCCTTCAGAATACCCGGGGATCGCCTCGCCGTCGCGTTTGACAATATCAGCGAGAGGGTCCGGTACGAAGAGAGGCTGTTGGCCCTTCACAAGCATGCCATGGGGTTAGATGATCTTTCATCCGAAGAGGAGGTCCGGGAGTGGACCATGGACGTCCTGGAGTCACTGGGATTCGAGTTCATCTCCTATCTAGAGAACACCGGGGTCCACCTCATCTCTAGGAGCAGCCGAGGGAGACACTCGCTCCGTCGCCCCCTCCCCCTCGACGGGAAGGGTATAACGGTTAAAGTCGCAAATGAGGGGCGCTCCATCCTCATCAAGGACCTGAGTGATAACTCCGACTACGTCGAGGGACCCATACCGGCCCTGTCGGAGCTGGCGGTCCCCGTTGCGATGGGTGACGATGTCATCGCCGTGATTAACGTGGAGAGCCAGGCCGCGGACGCCTTCAACGAGCAGGACCAGAGGGTTCTTGAGACCTTGGCCATGCACGTCTCCTCGGCAACTAAGAAGCTAAGGGGTGAGTTCCCAGTCGAGATGGACCCCGGCAAGACGGTCCCCGCAACCCAATAAAGGATCGAGATCATTCTCTAATTCACTATGGGCGTCCACTCAGAGTTCTTCGAGTTCGAGACCAAGGGCGAGTTCGATGTTGTGAACCTCACTGGCCGCGTCGAGGAGGCCGTACGGAGGTCAGGCATCAGCGAGGGAATCGCTGTTGTCTACGCAGGCCACGCGACGGGGGTCATCATCCTCAACGAGTATGACCATGCCCTGCTGGAGGACCTGAAGTCCTTCATGAGGGAGACCTTCCCAGCCGGGGAGGGCTACGAGCATCCTGGGAACGCCCACGCCCACCTCCGATCCATGATTTTCACCCCCAGCAGGGTCATCCCGGTCCACGGAGGCAGTCTGGGTCTGGGCACGTGGCAGAGCCTCTACTGGGTCGAGGCGGAGAGGAGGCCTAGGAGGCGGAGGGTAGAGGTCACAGTCATCGGAGACTGACGTCCTCGTATCGAGGACAGGTATCGTCCCAGTGAAAGGCTTGCACGATCTGAGAGGCCGCTGGGCGGTCTTTCGAAGCCTAACTTAAATACGAATGCGTGTGAAACTTTGTGATGTGAGAAGAACCCCCAGGGGTATCCTTCATTCAGGTGATGTGAAACGGCTCAAAGAAACGAGTTCAGGGTGCTAGGGAAGAAGACCGTCAGGAAGGACGGCATAGCTAAGGTCACGGGACAGGAGGTCTTCGCCTCCGATATATCCTTCCCGAACATGCTCTATGGGAGGGTACTCAAGAGCCCCTACGCCCACGCCCGCATAAAGGCGATGGACGTCTCGGGCGCTGAGGCGATGGGGGCTGTCACCCTCACGCCGGAGGAGATACCCGACGTGACGTACTGCCCCAGGCTGGTGAGCGTCCCCTCGGCCACATACAAGGACTGGAAGGTGCTCACGGATAAGCCCCGCTACGTCGGAGAGGCCATTGGGGCCGTCGCCGCCGAGTCCGAGGAGGAGGCTCAGAAGGCCCTTGAGGCCATCGAGGTCGACTACGAGGTGCTAGGCTCCTCTTTCGACGCCTTGGAGGCCATGAAGCCCGGGGCTGAGGCCATCCACGACGAGATCTACCTGGAGGATGACCTCCTCAAGGTGGAGAACAACGTCGGCTGCCAGCTTGAGATAACCGAGGGAGACCCAAAGGCGCTGGAGGACGCCGACGTCGTAATCGAGAGAACGTACCGCACGAACCGCCGCTATCACAACCAGCTTGAGACCAAGTCGGTGGTGGTTCGACCGGAGGCGGACGGCGGCATAAGCGTCTGGAGCACAACCCAGACAATCCACAACACCAGGCTGCTTCTGCACGACATCTACGGCATCCCCATGGGGAAGATCAGGGTCTACAAGGTGGCCCTCGGAGGGAGCTTCGGCTCCAGCATCCACGTCAACCCC
>CAYONH010000284.1:0-2528 GCA_964405275.1 uncultured Candidatus Bathyarchaeia archaeon
TGGTGACCTCCATCTCGTGGTTGAGCCTGAGATGGGCGACGAGGTTGGTGAGGGTTAAGGGGCGGCCGGAGGCGTATAGGATTGCCTCGAGCTCCGCGATCTTGTCGTCCATCCTTGCCATGCCTCGACCCCCTACGAGTGAATATCTTCCCATTGGGAGATTAATAACCTCTACGCTCGACTCCTAGACTCCGACCCCTATATCCGTCCTGTGGAAAAGCTCCCCCTCTATGAGAGGCACGTCGGAGTAGACCCTCTCCCTCGCCTCCGAGACGCTCCTCCCCTTCGCTAGGAGCGCGATGGCCCTGCTCGTGGTCGTCCTGATCTCACCCGCCTCCTCGTGGACCGAGGCGAAGAAGAGCTCTGAGCTTCTCGGGGGGTTGATGGTCACAGGCTTGTCCCTCTTGGGCTCCACGGGGTACCCGTCGGGGACGAGGTAGACGCAGACGGTGGCCTTCTTCTCGAAGGCCGGTGCAGAGAGCCTTCCGTCGACGATCTGCCACCCCACGTCGAGCAGTGGGCTTCCGAGCAGGGAGAGGACGTTCATGGCCTCGGGGTCTCCGAACCTGGAGTTATACTCTATGAGGTAGACCCCTCGCTCCGTGTCCATGAAGCCCCCGTAGAGGACGCCCTTGTACTTGTCAACGGAGTCAGCGAGCTTTTGTACCGTCCTCTTCATGATCTCGGTGCCCTTCCTGATGGAGGCCTCCGAGAGGCCCGGCAGCCCGTGGTCGGGGCAGCTGTAGCTCCCCATGCTCCCAGTGTTGGGCCCCTGGTCCCCGTCGTACGCCCTCTTGAAGTCCCGCACCAGGGGCATGACCTCGACCCGCTTCCCGTCCGTGAAGGCCTGGAGGGTGAACTCGTCGCCCCGGAGCTTCTCCTCCAGCACGACGAGGCCGTCGATCTTGATGCGCTCAGCTGCGTAGGCCTCAACCTCGGAGGCACCGTGGAGGTGCTCGCCGGTGATCATGACGCCCTTTCCGCCCGTCAGGACGTCGGGTTTGACCGCTACGTCGGGGTGCTCCTTCAGGAAACCCCTGATGTCCCTCATGGACCTGCAGACCCTGAACGCGGGGTTCCCCTCTATCCCCTGGTCGTCGACGAACTCCCGGGTGAAGGCCTTGCTCCACTCAAGCCTCGCCGTCTCCCTCGTCGGCCCCATCACCTCCACTCCGAGCCCCTGGAGGCGGTCGGTGACCCCCGTGGCGAGGGCGGACTCTGGCCCGATGAAGGCTATGTCCATGCTCTTGAACTTCTCGTAGGGCTTCGGGTCGTTGATGTCCATGATCTCGACGCCCTTGGAGAGGCTGGCGATGCCGGGATTCCTCCTCCCCATCGCGGCGTACAGCTCCACGTCCGACTCAGCCAGGCTCTTGGCGATCGCGTGCTCCCTTGCTCCGTGACCTACAACTAGGACCTTCATGATAATCCACCTATGCTACGAGGCATATGTCATCTCGTAGATGTGTTACTTAATGATTGTAAAATATAAAAGAATTTTCTCATGCTATTGCGTCAAACACGTAATACATGATTTTTGCATGGGTGTCTCACGAATGGTTTAAATCGAGTGCCCCTTCAGTAACAAATGTATGTCAAAAATAGTTGACGCACTCAAGGAGCAGAAAGCCCTCGAGCTGGGCCACATCGAGAAGCTGAAGCCCGAGGTCGAGAAGATCGGGCACCCCCTCGTCTCGGCCCTCATCAAGACCATCATCCACGACAGCAAGAAGCACGCGACCCTATGCCAGGCGCTCATCGACGTCGAGGGAGGCGCCGCCCCGTTGACGCTTGACACCGACATGGCCACCGCTGTGAGCCTCCACCAGTCCATAAAGCAGCACATGCGCGTCGAGGAGGACATGATCAAACGGGTAGAAGATCTGGCTTCGAAGGCCGAGGACCCGAGGGTCAAGGACATCCTGGGCTACATCCTCTCCGACGAGAGGCGCCACCACTCGATGCTTCAGAGGCTCTCCAACCTCATCGACAGGGACACCACCGCCTTCGACGAGTACCTGGAGCTCTTCCAGAAGTACGAGATCGTCCCCGAGTAGACCCTAGACTACTCATCTCTTTTTTCAGGTATCTCAAGCCTTAGACAGGTGACTACATAAAATAGAAAAAAGGGTAAGCCTGTATGCCTCAGCTGATGATCGTTAGGTCCTTGTGGTAGTTGCTAAAGGGCACGCCGCCCTTGTCAGTGACCATCACGACGTCCTCGACCCTCGCGGACCAGCTGCCCCGCAGCAGGATGCTGGGCTCAACGGTGAACATCATGCCGCTCCTCAGCACCGTGTCGTCTGGGATGTACAGGAACGGCGGCTCGTGGACGGTGACCCCGATGCCGTGGCCGAGGCGGTGGACGAAGTTCTCCCCGTAACCTGCTTTTTCGATGATGCTCCTCGCTACGGTGTCCAGGTCCTGCGCGGTGATGGTCCCATCGATCATCTTCTCCATCGCGGCTGCCTGGGCCTCCATCACCAGCCCGTGGATCTCGACGACGACGTCCGGGGGCTCCCCGACGA
>CAYONH010000285.1:0-2522 GCA_964405275.1 uncultured Candidatus Bathyarchaeia archaeon
TGAAGCGCCGTGTGAGCCCTCACCTCATCAGACACATCAACCATCTCCCTCATACAACCGTGATAACATAACCCTAGGCGACCTGGGTCAACCTCACCCCGGAGGACGTCAGCTCCAGCACACGACGATCCACCAGGTGCGTCAGCGCCGCCTCGGTCTCGCTCCGTGTGAAACCCTTGCGCGCCATCTCCTTCACGAGCCAGGGAGACGTATACTCGAACCCTGGGATGCGCACAGTCCTGAGAAGCTGCTCGTAGCACACTTTCATCCGGAGCACACCCCGAGTCACCGGGCCATGGATCGTCTCCTCACGGCTCGTCAGGGGCCCAGCGTCGATGCCGAGTCTCTTCCTCACGTACTCGGCGAAGCCCTTCGTCATCTTCCCCCCGTGGAACGTGAGCACCCGCTTCGGGCGGCACCTCCTGATGAAGCTGAGAAGCTCCCTGAAGTCCGCGTGGTCGCTCAGCGGGAAGGCCCTCCCCCGGTTCCTCATCATCACAGCCCAGCCCGATGCAAGCGCCGTGTCCAGGTTATCCCGCTTGAGCTTGGCGCCCTTCGGTGCTATCAGGACGCACTTCCCGTCGTCCAGAAGCTCCCGCCCCTCAGGGGAGTCCGCGTCCACGTAGTCGAGGTCGTAGCCGTACATCCTGTAGACGTCGCTGACCTTGGTGGCGTTCTTGGAGGTCACCACGGGGACGCTCGTCAGCAGGTTGAACGCCGAGATGACCTCCTGGGCGTTCCCGATGGAGTCGGTCCTGAACGTGGGGACCCTCCCCGCCGGGATAGCCTCCATCACGGCCCACCTCACCATCTCCAGGGCGACGTCCTGCCGCCTAGGGAACTTGAACATCGGGGCACCGAAGGTCGTCTCGATCACCAGGATGTCACACTTCACCGCCTCCGCCGCCTCCATGGTGTAGCTGTTCCCGAGGCTGAAGTCCCCCGTGTAGAGGATAGTCCCCTCGGGGGTGGCCGCCTCGAACTGCACCGAGCCCAGGACGTGACCGGCGTTGAGGGCTCGAACATCGATGTCCCCCACCCTGACGGTTTCACCTACGGAGATGGGCCTCCAGTTACCAAGTTTCTTCCAGCCCAGGACCTCAAGGAGCTTGTACGTGGGCTCAGTGGCGTATTTCACGAGATCTGGTTTCTTGAATGACGACGCGTGGTCGGCATGGGCGTGGCTCACGAAGATGGTGTGCTCCGAGGAGTTGGAGGGATCAAACGAGACGCCTGAGTCCCCATACTCCACGATCACTCCCCTGCTTTGCCTCACAGTCAGCGCCAGTTATAGACCTCCATGCCCAGACGCGATCCTCGGTTCATCTCTCGGAAAACATTCCGGCGAATATCAAACCATAAGGAGTGCGAACGATTAAAAGGATTAGGAGAACGCAGAGAAAACTTCAAGAAAGGGGCCTTCACCCCGTCGTGAGCATCAATATGGCCCTGGCGAGATCGCCCTCAGCGTCCTCAAGGGCTGCCTTCGCCCGCTCCATGCTGACCCCTGTCTGCTGGGAGACGAGGAGCACGTCCTCCTCGGGGATCTCTACCCCCTTCTCCAGCGCCTGCTCGGTGACGTTCCCCCCGGCTATCTGGTACATCTTCTGTCCCTGCATGTTGATGGAGGTGACAGCGGCCCCCTCGATGACGATCTCCCTCTTCGGTCCCTGGAGGATGACGCGATCTATGTCACTGAGCTCATCCATCTTGAGGCCCATCTGCTTCATCATCCGGCGCGCACGCCTAGAGTCCCCACGCGACATCGTATGCTCGCAAAGAAAATAGGGGGAACTACCTTTTAAACGCTTGACAGGGAGGCCGCCTTAACGGTGTTGCTCATCAGCATCGTCACGAGCAGAGGACCAACTCCACCGGGCACAGGCGTGATGGCGCTCGCCTTCTCCGAGACGGCCTCAAAGTCGACGTCGCCGAAGACCTTCTTGCCCTCGTAGTTGTTACCGTTGTCGATGACGATGACGCCATCCTTCACCATATCCGCGGTCACGGCGTGCTTCTTGGACAGCTCCGTGCAGACCACGTCCGCTTCCCCTATCATCTCCGACATCTTCGGGTCGTCCTTCCCGCAGGCGGAGACCGTGACGTTCATGTTGGCGAGGAGAGCGATGAGGGGCTTCCCCAGCCAGTTGGTGGACCCGGCCACGACCCAGTGCTTTCCCTCGGGGTCGAGGTCGTAGCGCCTGAAGAGTTCTAGTATGGCATCGACGCCAGCCGGGAGGAACGACTCCTCGCCCAGCAGGATCTTGCCTAGGGTCAACGGGGAGATTCCGTCCACGTCCTTCTCTGGGGTGACGGCTTCGACTATGGCCCCCTCGTCCAGACCCTCTGCCACCGGCAGTTGGACCAGGACTCCGTGGACCTCGGTGTCCGCGCAGAGCCCCTCGACGAGGTTGACGACCTCCTCTGTGGTGGTCTCCTCTAGGTGGTGGAAGCGGGCCTCCATGCCCAGCTTCTCGGCTCTCTTGGCCTTCATCCGGACGTAGCGCCTGGAGTACTTGTCG
>CAYONH010000286.1:0-2515 GCA_964405275.1 uncultured Candidatus Bathyarchaeia archaeon
GACTAGTCCATCAGGACCTGAACCTGACCCCTTTGGCCACTTGGGAACCCCCGCACGGGAGCCCTAATGCGCCTGGCCCTTCACGTGCTCCCTGTACGCCGCCGCGTCCAACAGCTTCCCCAGGTCGCCGTCCAGATCCGACGGCCTCACCTTCGCGAACCACCCCTCACCGTAGGGCGACTCGTTCACTATCTCCGGGCTGTCCAGAAGCGCCTCGTTCACCTCAAGGATCTCACCCGCCACAGGCGTGTTCATATCCGAGACCGCCTTCACGGACTCCAGGGCGCCAACGACACCCATGTACTCAGCCGAGTCACCCACCTCCGGAAGCTCGACGTAGACTATCTCATGCAGCGCCTTCTGCGCGTAGTCCGAAACCCCGATGACCACGGAGCCGTCATCCAGCACCCGCGCCCACTCGTGCTCCTCAGAGTAGTGGAGGCCTTCCTCAACTTCGTATTCCTCACTCATCGCTTAACCCTCTTCCAACCGTATACGGAATCATCATAAAAGGGATGCGATTTAACAATCTTTCCCTCCACGAGGCGGCTCCGGATCTTGATCATCACCTTCGTCCCAATCTTCGAGTGCTCCCGGGGGACGTAGCCCAGGGCTATCCCGTATCCGAGGCTAGGGGCCAGCCCTCCGCTTGTGAGCACGCCTATCTTCCCGGCGCCCTCGCCGTCCCAGATCTCGTAGTCGTGCCTCGGCAAGCCCCTCCCGACCATGGCGATGCCCACCTGCACCCTCTTGATCCCCTCATCCCTGGCTGCCTGGATGGCCTCCTTCCCGATGAAACCACCCTCCTTCTTGAACTTTATCACCCACCTCAGCTTCGCCTCCAAGGGATTCGTCCCCTCGTGGATGTCCTGCCCCGAGAGGTTGAGCCCCGCCTCGAGCCTCAGGCTATCCCGGGAACCCAGGCCACAGGGCTTCGCCCCGGCGTCGACGAGGGCGTTCCAGGTCTTCAGCCCCTTCTCCGGGCTCCCCAGGGGGCAGTCCTTGACGTATACCTCGAACCCGTCCTCACCAGTATAGCCAGTCCTCGTGACGAAACAAGGGAGGCCCTCCAGGGTGACCTCCGCTATGTTGAAGCGCCCTACCTCGGAGACGTCCTCCTCGGTGACCGCGTTCACCGTCTCCACCGCCTTGGGCCCCTGGACCGCCATCATCGCCATGTTATCCGAGAGGTCAGTGAGCTCCACGTCGTAGCCTTCCGAGTGCTTCGTGAACCAGGCGAAGTCCTTCTCCCTGGTCCCGGCGTTGTAGACGATGAAGTACTTGTCATCCCTCAACTTGTACAGGATCAGGTCATCGACGACACCCCCCTCAGGGGTGCACATGACCGAATATATGCCGCCCATCGGACCAAGCTTTGAGAGGTCGTTTGTGATGACCCGATTTAGGAACCTCTCTGTGTCAGCCCCCTCGGCCATCGACCTACCCATGTGGCTTGTGTCGAAAATGCCCACCGCGTCGCGAACGGCGTTATGCTCAGCGATGATGCCATCATACCAGACGGGCATCGCGAACCCGCCGAAGTCAACAATATTGCCGTGTTCGACGTGGTAATCGTAGATATGAGTCTTCCTAAGATCCAATATTATACCCCCTATCTATGATAGACATAGGGGTTAAAACTGTTTCATCCCTCAGGTGGGTCTTTGTCGTCTGTCTCTTCACAGGGATAGATGCTGAGATTCTTTGTGGAGAAAGTCAGTTTTCTCCCACAGCTCGGGCACCTCCCGTCGAACTTTTTAACGATGTCCTGAGGAGACTTGAGAATATCGCCCTCATATAGAAGGGTGGAGCACTCGGAACATATTACCCTCTGCGGCACAGACACAACCCCGATAACTGGGGAGAACCCAGATTAAAGAGTTGTTGATTACAAGCGCGGGAACGGGAAAACCCATATATTCTGTATCCCCTTATCCCTGGGAGGAGGCAACCGACGTAGCATCGCTGAACCGCAGGCTCAGGAGGTTCATCACCGACCTCAGGAAGGGCAAGATGCCCCAGGTGTCCATGTCCTCCATCGCCTGGGCAGCTGTCGCCTTCATGATCTTCCTCACCGGGGGAGGCATCTACATAATCGCTACGGAGAACATACCAGCCGTCTTCACGTTAGCCGACGGCAGGTGGAGCATGGTCTACCCGGGCGCGTCGGAGCAGACACTGAACGAGGGGCTGGTCGCCATGGTGCTCAACCTGTTCATGTTCGGCGGCATCTTCCTGGCGTACAGGAGCACCAAGGTGGTAAACGACAGGAGGAAAGCCAACAACATGCTGATGCTGGGAGCAGGCCTAGTGCTCATAGGCCTAGCTGGCGGGTTCTACCTGTACAACCTAAAGTTAACGGTGTTCAGATAAACAACTCCCCGTTATCGATGCAATGGGGATGATCCATTCTCCTCCGTGACCTCTACTCCTATTGAATGCACATCATTCTTCAGAAGGTTGAGGGTTGGAGAGAGGTTGAGGTCGAGGAATCGTATGGGGATACGAAAGGTGG
>CAYONH010000287.1:0-2503 GCA_964405275.1 uncultured Candidatus Bathyarchaeia archaeon
CAGTCGAGGTACTCCCCGGCCCTGCCGGAGCCGACCACGACCCTCAGCCAGCTCTTATCCCCTTGGGCCACTTCTTCAAGGAAGCCCCGGACCCTCATCCTCTCCCGTCTGGACACGAGATCCCTGTAGGACCCGATCATGGAGACGACATCGGAGACATCGGTGACGTCTTCCCCTCCATCCGAGGACGTGCAATCCTGCACTCCGTAGATGGCGGGCCTGAACATAGCCTCAATATCATTGACACAGAGGCATTCCACCTCCACCGGACCCACCGGTCTGTAGCTCCGGGGTCTGTCATCGATCTCCGAGGCCAGCCTGGTGGCGTTGACCACGAAGTCCCTGCCTCTGTAGACTCCGCTGTTCAGCCTCTTCAATTCAAGGCGATCTCCCCTCTTGAGTTTGAGCAGCCCAGCCTCCTCGGCCTCCAGCAGCCTCTTCTTCACGAGCTTGAAGTTGGACGCCCCGTAGACCGACAGGTCTATGTCGCTCTCCTTACGGCTCGTACCCAGGCTGATGGAGCCGTGTACACCGAAGAAATCCAGGGAGACACCAGAGGTCTCGGCCAGGGTTTGGATGAGTGAGAGGGCTTCCTCCTCGAGGCTGTCCGATGCCCCATTCTCCAGGATCTCCTTGAGCCGCTCTGAGGGGCGGAAGACCCTCTTTATGTGGTCCCTGGGGACGGTGATCATCCACCTGTCCAGCTGTGCGGAATGGTAGAGGTACTCCGGGAAGTGCTCTCGGAATCCTTTGACCATCTTAGTGTAGCTCTCCGGGCTGTACAGCTCTAGGGGGCGGACTATGTCTCTGCCTTCCATCTTCCAGCCCAGGTCCAGCCACTCGACCTCGAACGATTCGGACTCGTCCCGGGGGACGTACTTCAGGAACCCGTGGTACCTGTCGGCGGGGTGCTCGTAGCCGAAGACGTAGAAGATGAAGCCATGGGTGGTGAGGACGGCGTCGCCGTCCCTGAGCGGGCTGTCGGCCATTTCATTCAGCTCGTGTCGAGGATGTAGTCGGTTATTCTCAGGGCTATGTCCGTGTCCGTAACGGTCTGGAGCCCCTGCCACCCGGGGGTGCTGTTGAGCTCCACGACGTAGACCCTTCCGTCTTCCTCGGAGCGTAGGAGATCCACGCCCGTGTACTCCAGCCCTATCGCCCTAGCAGCTTTGATGCTGAGTTCGACCAGCTCCTCCTCGAGGTCATAGGCTTCGGCCCTCCCCCCCGCCGAGATGTTGGTCTTCCACCCCTCGGACCTTCTCCTCATGGAGGCCACGACCTCGTCTCCTATGACGAAGGCCCTGAGGTCCATGCCGCCGTGAGGGATGAACTCCTGGATGTAGAAGACGCTGTCCATGCGCTCCAGCGCCCTGAAGATCCTGTACGCGATCCCCTCGTCGCTGATCCTCGTCATCCCCTCGCCGAGGGAGCCGAAGAGGGGCTTGACGACAACGTCTCCCCCGAGCTCCTGGAAGGCCTCCATGGCCTCCCTGAACCTCTCGGTGACCACGGTCCTCGGCGTGCTGATCCCCGCGTCCTCCAGGAGGGTAGAGGTGTAGTACTTGTCCACCGCCCTCTCGATGGACTCAGCCGGGTTGACGACGCGTACCCCCATGTCCTCCAGCCTGTGGAGGACGTCCATCCTGTAGAAGACCTGCTCCGGCGTCCCCCCGGGGACCTTCCTGACGATGACCGCGTCGTAGTCGTCGATTGGGTACCCCCTCACGGAGACCTTGGGCTGCGCGGATATACGGGAGTGGAACCTGGTTGCCGGGAGCATGTGGGACTCCGTCCCTCTGCTTTCGAGGGCGGCTGACAGCCTCTGGACGTGCCACTCCTTCCTGTCGGAGGCGATTATGCCGACCTTCAAGCCCTCTCAGTCCGTCCCTTTCTCTGCCACGAGGATCTCGCAGTTCCCCCCGACTGCGAGGTCCCCTATGTAGCGCCTGAAGGGGGTCTCGAGGAACCTCGTCGCCTCCTCTAACCCCAGTACGTCCCTGAGCTGCCTCATGTAGAGCTTCATGAAAGTGGGCTTGTAGGTGGTCTCGTGCATGTAGGTTGGGAGGATCTCGTCCACCCCTCCGAGGCACGCAATGAAGCCGCCGTTTCCCTTCGCCTCGGCGCCGAGCCTCCGGGCAGCCTGGCCCATGATGAAGATCTCGCCCCCGTTCATATGGACCCCACAGAAGGGCGCAACGTCCCCCTTGACGACGATCATCCCCCGCCTCATGAAGGAGCCCAGCTCCACGCCGGCGTCCCCCTCCACGACGATGCAGCCCCCTGTCATCCCCTCGGGGCTTCCCCTGTACGCGGCCCCCGTCATGTTGCGGGAGTCGTCCTTGATGCGGAGGAGCCCCCCGCTCATCTCGGCCCCCGCCCAGTCCCGTGTGTTCCCCTCCACCAGCATCTCGCCCCCGGACATCTGGGCCCCGGCGTGCATCCCGGCGCAGCCCTTCACGTGGATGCTGCCTGCGGTCATCTTGGCCCCGATGTACTTCACGGT
>CAYONH010000288.1:0-2480 GCA_964405275.1 uncultured Candidatus Bathyarchaeia archaeon
TAGATGAGAGTTCTTCAGCTACACTGTTCAGAGTTCGGCTACGAGGTCAAGAAGGAGACCCCCGTCGCAGAGCAGCCCGCCAGCCCCAAGGAGCAGCAGCTCGAGGACGTCCTGGTCTGCTTCATCTGCTACGAGAAGGGGGACGAGGGGAGGACGGACGAGATCACCAAGGAGTTCGTGGAGAACATCAAGGTCGACGTCTCCAGGATAGGGTGCAGCAGCGTCCTCCTATACCCCTACGCTCACCTCTCAAAGAACCTGGGCTCCCCCCGACGGGCGAAGGGCTTCCTCAACAACCTGAGGCAGAACCTCCAGAAGGAGGGCATCGAGGTCCACAAGTCCCCCTTCGGCTGGTACAAGACTTTCAACCTTGCCTGCATAGGCCACCCCCTGGCGGAGGCCTACAGGGAGTTCTGACTGCCTTTCTCCTAAACCTTTTATCGATTCCCCATCTTCTGTAGAACCGAGTTTCTATGTCCAAGTTGTACGAGTTCGAGCTGGGGAAGGCCGCCGACATCCTGACCCGGGAGCTCTTCAAGCTCAAGGAGGGGGAGACATTCGTCATCACCGCGGACACGGAGTCCGACATGAGGGTCGTGGAGGCGACGGCGAGGGCCGCCTTCTCGTTGGGGGCCAAGCCCATGGTCATCTGGACCCCCGCGGCTCTGGGGGTCGGGGCCGCGGCGGACCCCATGCTCCCCCAGGAGGCCCTCGTCGGAGCGCTGAAGGGGGCGGACGCCTGGGTGGAGTTCAACAACCAGTGGATCTTCTACTCCGAGACCTACACCCGGGCGATGAAGGAGAACGAGAGGCTGAGGTACAGCTGCCTCGTGGGGATGAACGCCGACATGATGGTCCGATGCATCGGGAGGGTGGACTACCCCGCCCTCGGGGAGTTCATGGCCAAGATCACCGACCTCACGAAGGCGGCGAAGGAGGTGCGCATCACGACCCCCGCCGGAATGGACGTGACGTTCAAGAACCGTGATCCGGGTCGTGGCGGCTACTCCCTCGGCTACGCGGACACTCCGGGTTCCCACATGATGGCGGGGCAGATCTTCTGGGGCATCCAGAGTGACACCATAGATGGGAGGATCGTCTTCGACGGCTCCGTGGTACCCCCCCTCGGCCTCCTCAAGGAGCCCATCACCCTGGTCATCGAGAAGGGGGCAATCGTCAGCATCGAGGGCGGGAAGGAGGCCGTGGAGTACGAGGCCTGGCTCAAGGGCTTCGACCACCCCAACATGATGAAGATGGCCCACATCTGCTACGGATTCAACCCCGGCGCCAAGCTCACAGGGGACATCGTCGAGGACGAGCGGGTCTGGGGCTGCGTCGAGTGGGGCATCGGCCACATGCGCTCCGCCCCAGCCCCCTCCCACTCCGACGGCATCTGCCTCAACGCCTCTGTCTGGCTCGACGGGGAGCAGGTGCTTGACAGGGGCAGGAGCGTCCACCCGGAGCTCGCGGAGCTGGCCAAGAGGCTGGGCAAGCAGTAGCATCCACTCTTTTTCCATTTTCAATACACGTTTTATTATCTGTCCTCACCATGGGTCTACATATGAGGTGTGAATCGTGAGCGACATGCCATCCCACCACGGAGTCGAGGTCATCGCCGAGGGGGAGTACCCCAACGAGACGATGAGGCTGCTGTTCGAGAGGGGGAGCTGCAGGGAGTTCTCCGACAGGAAGATACCCAAGGACGTGCTGGACGCCGTGCTGGAAGCAGGCACCCACGCCGCTTCAGCCGGTAACCTGCAGCCCTACTCCATAATCAAGGTCCAGGACCCAGAGAAGAAGCGAAGGCTCAGGGAGCTCGGGTACCAGAGCTTCATCGAGGAGGCCCCCGTCGACCTCGTCTTCTGCATCGACTGGCGGAGGAACAAGAGGTGGGCGGAGCTGGAGGTCGCCCCTTTCACGGCGAACAGCTCGTTCCAACACTTCTGGGTCTCCTTTCAAGATACGGTTATCTGCGCCCAGAGCATCTGCACCGCCGCCGAAGCCATGGGCCTCGGCTCCGTCTACGTCGGCACGGTCCTGGAGTTCTTCCCAGAACTCAGGGAGATGCTCGACTTACCCGATTACGTGTTTCCCGTTGTTCTCATGTGCATGGGCTACCCTGCGAAGAAGGTCCCCTCCAGGAAGAAGCTGGGTATAGACGTGTTGGTGCACGACGAGGATTATCGCGACCTGGATGATGACGTGCTTCTGGCGGCGTTCAACGAGAAGTACTCGGGCCCCGGCAGCCGTAGGGTGGAGATCACCGAGGAACGGCTTGAGACCATGGCACAGGTCTGCAGGGAGGTGCACGGGGAGGAGTTCGCCGAGAGGTGCCTCGCCCGAGTCAGGGAGAACGGCTTCATCAGCTCGGTGCAGCGATACTTCGGCCTCCACTACAGGGCTAACCACATGGTCAGTGGGAATGAAGGCTACCTCAAGATGATGGAGGACTGGGGCTTCGGCTGGTTCAAGGAGTACGT
>CAYONH010000289.1:0-2469 GCA_964405275.1 uncultured Candidatus Bathyarchaeia archaeon
ATATGCAGGGCTAAGCAGGAGCTGTTCGCGGAGCTGAAGACCAGCCTCAAGCTCTGGACCACCTGAATTTCCTGTTCACTACTAAGCATCTCATGAAAAATGAGAGAAAAAGTAGGGGGGACTAGCCTAGCAGGGCGTTGAAGAAGAGCTTGAACGTGGCGTCCATCAGGGCCCTGGTCTGGGGCGCGAACCCGTAGAGCACGACCCTGCCCTTCCCCATCCTCGCTTCTATCATCGCCGCCTTCCTGGCCAGCTTCTCCTCCCCGATGAGCCAGCCGCTCTGCATTATCTGCCCCTCCGGGTAGCTGACAACTACCCTGTAGTCCTCCCCCTTCTCCCCGGGTTTCACGGTGAAGGCTATCTTGCCCCGGAGCACGATGAGCCCTCTCTCAGGCATCCCGTAGGCCAGGGGGTGGCTAGCGTCGATATCCGTCCAGAGGGTTGAGCCTGGGCAGTGGAACTCCTTGGGCTTAACGTCCTTGAGGGCGTTGATGACCGGCACCTTCAGATTCTCGATGGCAAACTCCGTCGCCGCGTTCAGCGTCAGCAACGTCCCGCCGGCCTCGACGAACTCCTTGATCTTCTCAACCCCCTCCTCGCCGATGCCGCTCCTGTACTCCGGCGGGTACTTGGGCGGCGTCCTGCGACCCTTGTACTGCTTCTCGTAGTACTCCTCGATCTTGTCGCCGGTGATGTAGGCCGGGTTGTCGCTGGGGAGGATGAGGACATCGTACTTGCCTGCGATCCCAGCTTTTATCTCGTCGTCCCTGACCGTGGTGTACTCGAAGCCGTACCTCTCAAGGAGCCACCTGTTCCAGCCCTCGTCCATGTTGCCCCCCCAGTAGCGCTGGTACATGGCGACCTTGAGCTTCTTCACCGGCTTCAACGCGAGGGGCTCCGAGTCGACGGCGACGAAGTCCACGTGAACCTCCTCGGCGATCTGCTCCAGCTTCTTCTCGACCCCCCTCTTCCGGGGGATGTACCAGGCCCCCGCGGGCAGCGCCCCCTCGGGGGTCTCCACGGGCTCCTCGACCCTGTGGATGGCCACCTTTGAGGCGAGGAGCATGTTCACGGCCTTGTAGCCGTCGTTGAGCCTCGGGTCGAGGACCCATCCACTCTTATCCTTACCCACGACCTGTCCTTGGGGCCAATCAACCACATCGAGCTCCCTGAACTCTCCCTCGACGGGCTGCGCCGCCTCGACGACCTCCACGCCCTTGAACTCCGCCATGGTCATCGTGGCGAAGTCGTAATTCATCATCGGCGTCCCATCCCTGTTCCGCACGTGGACGCTGTCCCTGTACAGGGTCCTGCCCAGGTAGCTGACGAGGAAGGCCCGCGCCGTCTGGCCCATGAAGACCACGTGGCTCCCCGCCGAGTACGTGGCGCTTCCGACCTTGAAGGGCGCCTCGGCGATGTGGATCTCCACGCCCATATTCCTCATTATCCTGAGCAGCTTCAACGCCGTCAGGGGGTCATGCTGGTCAGTTGGGAAGACGTAGGCGTAGGGCGCCTCCTCGGAGCCCCTCTTCCTAGCCCGGGTCGCCTTCCTGTACATGTTTTGAAGGATCATGCGGCGGTTGATAGCGGCGACCTCAAGGGTGGCGTAGGAGGCGACCTTCTGGCCGTCCAGGATGTCCCGTAGGTGCCACCAGCCCCCCTTCCATGGGTGCTGGAGGTTGGTGGAGGGCCTGTACTCTGGGCGCCCCCTACTGCTGGGGCCCAGCTGGTGGTAGTGGACGTAGACAGGCGTCGCGGACTTGACGCTGGCCGACTCGGTGAACATGCCGCAGATACCGAACCACGGGAATACGAGGCTGAACCCGGGCATGAAGTCGGCGGGGTAGCTAGCAGCGGACTCGATGCCGCTGATCCCCTCTGACTCCATCCGTATGAGCATCTGGCTGCCGTAGTGCCTCTGCTCGATCCAGACCATGGGGTCCACGTTCTCGTTGAGCGGGTCCGCGTTGGGGGGGATGAAGAACCGGGCCCCCGTGGAGCCCATCTGGTGATGGTCCAGGTAGGCCTGGGGGAACCACTCCTTCAGGATGACCCTGTTCATCATCTGGGTCTCCACCTGGGTCAAGGTCAGGGCGTCCCTGTTGTTGTCGTGGCCCACGTACTTGTGGTAGAGCCATGGGAGGCCGGCGCCCTCGTAATCTGTGTCCAGGTTCTCGTAGTACCAGTCGGTGACCATTATCTGGCCGTCGGGGTTCGCCGACGGGAACAGGAGTAAGATGACGTTCTCCCTGATCTCCTGGGTGAGGGGGTCCTCCCGGGTGACCAGGTCGTAGGCGAGCTCCGAGGAGACCTGGGTGCCCCCCACCTCGGAGGCGTGGATGCTCATGGTCATGGCGACGACGGTCTTCCCGTCCTCCACGATCTCATCGATCTCCCCCTTCGACAGGCCCCTAGGGTGGCCGATCTTCCAGCTCATCTCCCGGTACCTGTCCAGATCCGTGAGGTTCT
>CAYONH010000290.1:0-2468 GCA_964405275.1 uncultured Candidatus Bathyarchaeia archaeon
GCAAGGACGACGAGCTCCTCGTCTACTGCAGGACGGGGAACAGGAGCGCCCGCGCAGTGGGGATACTGGAGGACGCAGGCTTCACCAAGATATTCCACATGGACGAGGGCATCACGGGCTGGCTGGACGCCGGCTACCCCGTCGTAGAATAAACCTATTTATCCACGTAGTCCACCACGAGCCCCTCCTTGGTGAGCGCGTAGAAAGGCTCCCCGTCCCTCTCCTCCTTCTCGACGCAAAAGCCGTACTCCAGGATGCTCAGGTGCCAGGCGACGGTCTTCTCGTCCAGCCCCGTGGCGGCGGAGAGCGATCCCAGGGAACCGTCAGCGTCCTTCAGGGCCCTCAGGATCCCCCTCCTCACCGGGCTGTTGATGGCGCGAAGGTAGCGCCTGTGGTACTCCTTCGTCTCCTCCATGTCCCTGCCTATGGTCTTGGAGTCCTTATCCGACAAGATGCCTCGAATCCAACTCCTCCGTGCTCCTTTAAACAGTTACCGAAGGTGGTGGGATTGAGATCTAGCTAATTCTCCCGTCAATCGATTTACAGAAAGACTTTAAACTATCGCCCGCATTTCCAAGGTGAGTCCAAGGCAAGTCTTGGACCCGAGACCCATCACACAATCAAATTGAAGGTTCAGACATGAGCGTGGACGATAAGAAGGACCTCAAGGAAGAGGAATCCGAGAAGGTAGAGGCAGCTCCTGAGGAGAAGCCCAAGAAGGCCGCCAAGAAGAAGACCACAAAGAAAACAGCCTCCAAGGCGAAGAAGGAGGAGCCGAAGAAAAAGGCTGCCAAGAAGGTGACCACCAAGAAGACGGCCTCCAAGGCGAAGAAGACTGAGCCGAAGAAGAAGGCTGCCAAGAAGAAGACCACCAAGAAGAAGGCTACAACGAAGAAGGCCGCAAAGAAGGAGCCGGTGGTGGAGCCCGTCAAGGAGGGGGACTTCCTACTCCTGGAGATGACCGGCAAGTCCGTGGACACCGGCGATGTCTTCGACACAACCAACGAGGAGCTGGCCAAGGAGGAGGGCATCTACGACGAGAACAGGACCTACGGCCCCAGGCTGGTGGTCGTCGGCGAGAGCTACGTCCTCAAGGGGCTCGACGACAAGCTCCCCGGCCTCAAGCTTGAGGAGTCAGCGGAGGTCGAGATCCCACCGGAGGACGCCTTCGGGGAGCGCAACCTGGACAACGTCAGGACCACGCCCTTCAGGATGCTCAGGTCGAAGGGGGTCAACCCCGTCGTAGGGCAGCAGGTCGAGATAGACGGCAGGACCGCCCAGGTCCGCAGCGTCGGCGCCGGCAGGGTGCAGCTAGACTATAACCACCCCCTGGCGGGACGGAAGATAGTCTACGAGGTGAAGCCCACCGCCCGCCACGAAGGCAACGAGGAGAAGATACGGGCCCTCATCGGCCGAAGGTTCTTCGGCATCGACCTCGCCCTGTTCAAGATAACACTGCTCAAGAAGAAGGTGCGCATCGAGATCCCCGAAGAGATATTCTTCGGCGAGAACATCCAGATCGCCAAGAGGGGAGTCGCCATGGACATCCACCGCTACTTCGAGGACGTCGACGAGATCGAGTACAACGAGATCATAAAACGCTCCTGAGAGGGGCACCTTGAAGGCCGAGGCCATAGTCGTCGGCGGGGGTCCCGCGGGGCTCATCGCCGCCCGGGAGCTCGCCTCCAGGGGCGTCGAGGTCACGGCCTACGAGGAGCACAAGGTTATAGGTGAGCCCAACCACTGCGCGGGCATCCTCAGCGTCGAGGGCCTCGCCAGGCTTGACGTCAAGCCCTCCCCCGATTTCGTACAGCACGAGGTCAGAGGAGGCGTCGCGTATTCACCCGACGGGAGGCCCATCCGCATCACCGGCAGCAGGACCCGGGCCTACATTGTCGACAGGGCGGCCTTCGACAGGCACCTCGCCGGGCAGGCGGAAGACGCTGGAGCAGAGCTGATCCTCGGACATCGCGTCCGAGAGCTTCTTGTGAAGGAGAACCGTGTCGTGGGCGTCATGGGTAAGGATGGACCCGTGGACGCCGGGGTCGTCATAGACTGCGAGGGCACAGTAGGCTTACTGGCCAGGAGCGCCGGGCTCAACCCCCCGGAGAGGGGAGTCCTCTCGGGCATCAACTCCGAGGTCTCCGGCGTCGAGGTGGAGCCGGATATGGTGGAGGTCTGGCTGGGAGAGGACGTCGCCCCAGGCTTCTTCGCATGGGTCGCCCCCACGGGTGATGGCTCGGCACGCTGCGGCCTCGCCGGCGAGAGCGGCGATGCGAAGATCCTATTGGAGAGGTTCCTGGAGCGGCGCTTCGGAGAGACAGAGCACACTGTACCGGTCAGGTGGCCGGTCCTCAAGGGAGGTCCGGTGTCGAAGACCTACGGAGAGGGGCTCCTCCTCGTGGGAGACGTTGCGGGGCAGACCAAGCCAACCACCGGGGGAGGGGTGATCTTCGGGGGGCTCTGCG
>CAYONH010000291.1:0-2461 GCA_964405275.1 uncultured Candidatus Bathyarchaeia archaeon
GCGACGTAGCCCTCCGCCCAGCCGATGGCCCCCCTGTGCCTGGACCTGTACCTCATCCACTCCCCGAGGCCGCCGGGGAGGCTGATGCCGAGGCCGCAGTCGACGCTCGTGCATCGGAGGCCCATCGCGGCGGCGGCCAGGCAGACCACGTGGTCGTCGGCGTGGACGGGCTCCTCGAAGAGGCCTGCCCCCAGGAGGCGCGCGACTGTGCTGCGGCTGAGGGCGATGGCCTGCCCCCCCATGTTAAACTTGCCCCGGGCCTGGAGGTCCCGGTGCATACTGCCGTAGATCTCGGCGATGCGCCTGGCGAAGGGGGCCCTGCCTCGGGGGGGCACGATCTCCTGGTATGCGGAGGCGACGTCGGCGCCGTCCAGGGCGCGCAGGAGGGCCCCCGGCTCCCTGATGACGACGTCTGAGTCGATCTGGAGGAGGGCGTCGTAGGGCAGCGCGGCCTCGAGGGCTGTGCGCCAGGCTCTCCACTTCCCTCCCCTCTCCCTGTGGACGACGTCCAGCTTGCCCCCCCGGACGCCCCTGAGGTACCTGAGGCACCGGGGGTCGTCGCTCTCGTCGATTATGAGCACCCTGGCGACCTCGGGGAGCATCTCGAGCTGCCGGGCTATGGCGTGGCCTGAGACGACGTCGTTGTACGAGGGGATGAACGCGAGGGCCCTCATGTCCGCTCCTCGAAGCGCACCTCGTGGACCAGTATCTCGGCGTTCCCGTAGGCGATGCCCACGACCTCGAGGCTGGGCACCCATTCAGTGAGCTCGACGTCGAACTGGGCGGTGAGGGGCCTCCCCGTCACCAGGTGGCCCCCCCAGAAGACCCGGTCGGCGTAGATTCTATGCTTGTACCAGTAGACCTGGAGCCCCAGGACGGGGGCGTCGGGGAGCTCCTCCGCCTCCAGCCTCACCATCACCGTGTAGTTCCCCGGGGGGACGGTGACGTAGGGCCCCCACCAGACGGGGCCCCTGAACCGGGGCTCCAGGCGTAGGCTGCCCCCCTCTATCTCGACCCAGCCTGGGACGTAGAACTGGGTCTCGGGGACCCTGTCCTCGAAGGAGATGAAGTGGTTCCTGGCGGTGGCGGGGTTCAGGACGAAGCTCAGGGGCGCCCGGTACCTGGCGGGGCCCTCGTGTCCCCTCTTCAGGATGATGAAGCCGTCGACGTTGGCGTAGACCCCGTACTCCCCTGTGGCGTAGAGCTCCAGGGCGGCGCTCTGGATGGTGCGGTGGCCGGGGACGTGGTAGAACCAGTACTCGTGGACGTTGAAGACCACGAAGTCGGGGGGCTCAGCGTCGGGGGGCCAGAGGGTGTAGGCGGTCTCCCTCTCGGCGAGGTTGGGGAAGATGTTCTCCTGGGCGAGGACCGTTGCGTCCCCTGGTATGCTGTCGAGGGCCTCATGCCTGAGCCTGGTCTTCTCGTCGGGGATGTGGAGCCTCCAGGTCTCCCCGAATCGTGCCATCAGTGGAGTGCAGGGGGCGAGGAGGACGAATGAGATGAGGGCAGCAGCCCCGAGCTTGAGATGCAGCCTGCGGGGCTCCTCGCCTACGCTGCCATGGATCGCGGAGACGAAGAAGGGCACCGAGACGAGGACGGGGTACTGCCAGGTGATGGTGAAGTAGGGGGAGTAGTCCGTGGCCAGGGCGAGGATGAGGTAGGGGGCGGCGGGGATGAGCTCGAGGACGGAGTTCACCTGGAGGAAGGCGAGGGGGGCGGCGAGGGTGGCGAGGTAGGCGACCTTGATGAGGAAGCTCTCGTATGTGAAGACCCCGAGGAGGCGGGTGGGCTGGAAGATGGTCCGCTCGGGCCAGATGCCGTTTATAATCGACTCGGACCAGAAATAATAGGCCACGGCGACGACGGCCAGGGAAACCAGGGTCGCGGTGGAGCGTGCGTCGAGGCTCCATCCTTTGGATCCGTCCCCCCGGTGGAGGTAGGCGTAGAGGAGGGCGTAGGCTGAGAAGGCGATGACGATGAAGACCATCCTCTCCATGACCGCCATGAGCAGGAGGGAGGAGAGGGCGAACATGACCCTGGATCCCCTGTAGAGATAGTAGTACATCATGGCCATGAGGAGGGGGACGAAGGACTCGAGGTGGAAATCGTACCAGTTGGACCACAGCGTGGCGGGGTAGATGAGGTAGGCGAGGGCGAAGACCAGGGACGTCCTCTCGCTATCCGTCACTCTCGCTGCGATCCTGTAGATGTAGTAGGCGGGCGCCGCCAGGGCGACGCTCTGGATGATGAGAAGGACGTAGGGGCTCTCCACGAGGCCGTAGAGCCAGATGAGGGGGTAGACTATGGGGGCGAAGTGGACCCCGAAGAAGCTCTCCGGGTTCTCCGGGCCCCACCTGGGCTGGGTGTAGAGGGGGTTGCCGTGGTTGCTCTGCCAGAGGAGCTGGACGAAGATGCCCATGTCGAAGGCGAGGGACCTGAAGCAGTAGAACTTTAGGGAGGT
>CAYONH010000292.1:0-2455 GCA_964405275.1 uncultured Candidatus Bathyarchaeia archaeon
TTCTTGGGTATCTGATCCTCCGTCAGGAGGATCTTCCTGTCCAGTCCGAGTGATACACACACATACCTCCAAACTATTTGGGTGCCATCTACATCCGCCTTTTCGTTTAAAAGGTTATTGTGTCTTCACGATTGATGCTTATTCTTTACGTGAAGCTTGGTTGATCACTTCATTCACGTTGAGGATCTCAAGAGTGCTCGTCCTCCCTGGGGCTTCCAGGTTCGAGCCCGAGACGATCATCACCCTGTCTTCTCTACCCACGTATCCCAGTTCAAGGCTCCTCTCCACGGCGCTGATCAGGAGCTCCTCCCTGTCATCCCTCCAGGGGATGTCTAGGGGCTGGACGCCCCAGTAGAGCCGGCTCCTCTTTCCTATCTTGGTGTTCTGGGTGACGGCCAATATCTTGGTCCTGGGTCTGTGCTTTGAGACCATCCGGACGCTGAAACCGCTCCTGGTAACGACGATGATGGCCGCGGGGTTCACTGTCCTCGCTGCTCTCGAGGCGAGGCTCCCGATTACCTCGGCTATGGTACCCTCAAGGGCTTGAGGCCTTTGTCGCTCGTCAAGAGCTTTCATCTCCATGGTCCGACTGATACTGTTCATGGCTCTGACAGAATGGACGGGGAACAAGCCTATTGCTGTCTCCTCTGAGAGCATAACGGCGTCCGCCCCGTCGATGATGGCGTTAGCGACGTCACTGGCCTCAGCCCGTGTGGGCCTAGGGTGGGTCACCATGGACTCCAGCATCTGGGTTGCGACGATGACGGGCTTTCCCGCCGCGTTGCACTTGTTTATGATCCGCTTCTGGAGGAGGGGAACCTCCCAGGGGAGGACCTCTATACCAAGGTCCCCCCGGGCGACCATTATGCCATCGCTGGCCTCGACTATCCCGTCGAGGTTCTCTATCGCCTCCCTGTGCTCGATCTTGGAGATGATGGGCTGGTCCCCCCCGGCCTCTTGGATGGCGCTCCTGACGTTCTCCACGTCCCGCCTGTCCCTTACGAAGGAGATGGCGAACCAGTCGCAGATACCCGCCCCGAACTGGATGCCCCTCAGGTCGGCGTCGGTGGGTGGCCTGATGGATAGCTCGGCGCCTGGGACGTTCACGCCCTTGTGGCTGACCACCTCCCCGCCTGAGACTACCGTTCCTCGGAATCCCTTGTGATCACCGTCAACGGAGGTGACCTTCACCTCGATGAGGCCGTCGTTGATGAAGAGGCTGCCTCCGACCCTCACCTCCTGGGGGAGCCGTCCATAGCTTACGGGTAGCTCATCAACGTTGCCTAATACGGAGTGTGTCGTGAAGTGGATGTCCTGGCCCTCTCTCAGGTTCACGCTTCCATCCACATCGCCCAGCCTGATCTTGGGGCCGGGTAGGTCGAGGAGGGTCGAGACACTGTCTATACCCTCGAGGGCATCGAATATGTTCTTGTGGCTCATCGGGTCGCCGTGGGAGAAGTTTATCCGGGCGACGTCCATTCCCGCCTCCGCCATGGCCCAGAGGGTCTCCGGGGCGTCGGAGGCTGGCCCGATTGTGCAGACGATCTTAGCCCTGACGAAGTGGTCTCCTTCCATGTCTTCCTCAAGCAGGGAACTTGATGTTCGACCCATTTAAGCGGCTCGAATGAAGGGACGAAGTCGTTCAAGACCATGTCTCTCTGTGAAGCGAAGGTACTTCACCTTCATATCCCGGATTACTAGGCTCTGACCTTTACAAAATGGACTGGAGACGATGGATGATGGATACATAAAGACCTTATTTATCACTGATAAAGATCGGGCTGCGAGGGAAGCACCGAAGGGAAGAGGGAAAACCTGCCTCAATAAATCCCAAAGACCTACGGATGCCGGCTCGGGAGGTCACACAGGGCACCACCGCAACGTTGTGCCATAGTAGCGGTCGAACCCTGTAATCGCACCGCCTCCCGTCCCGGCGAACCTCCCCTCGGCTTTGGAGCGGATTTCGGAAACTATTAAAATTAGATTTACCCTAGACATCCGTGGATTTCATATGGTCTATTGTACCAAATGCGGTGAGAGCAACGAGGAAGGAACCGAGTACTGCGTCAAATGCGGTGCGTCGCTGACGGGCAGAACCCCAGTCCACAGGCGTAGCCGATATGATCGCGAGATGTGCTTTGGTGTTCCCATGTCCGGAAGCCTGTGGGGGCTCCTCATTGGGGCCGTGATTGTCCTGTGGGGGGTCTCGGAACTCGTGGGCATAAACTTCAACGTCGCTGCTATCTTCGCCGTGGCCTTCGGCGCCCTCATCGTGATAAACGCGCTGAGAGGGTCCTCCGGATAACCAGCTGCCTGTTGAAAACGTTCTCCTATTTTAGATAATTTTTTTACCTTAGATGGAGATAGCGGTATCATTCTCGTGAGTAGGCTATGTCCAGGGACCATCTCGTCGCACTCCTCGAGGCGTTCTTCGTGACCTTCCTGTGGTCCTCGT
>CAYONH010000293.1:0-2442 GCA_964405275.1 uncultured Candidatus Bathyarchaeia archaeon
CCTCCATCTCACGGTAAAGCTCCTCGGCCTCAACTACATCCAGATCTGAGGCATTGACCACGACGGACCTGGCGTAGTCATGGAAAAGGTCGGCTGTGAGGAGCCCGAACGCCGAGAACATCCCGGGATTCGGGGGGACGATTATCTCCCCGACGCCGAGCGCCTCAGCCAGGGCGCAGGCGTGCATCGGCCCCGCCCCCCCGAAGGCCACCAGTGTGAAACTCCGGGGGTCGAACCCCCTCTCCACGGAGACTATGTGGAGTATCTTGGACATCATGGAGTTGGCTATCCTGACGACGCTGGCGGCGGCCTCCTCCACGCCCATGTCCAGCTCCTTGCCCACCTTACTCAGGGCGACCCGGGCCAGCCGCGGGTAGACCTTCATCCCGCCGTCCAGCAGGCCCTCAGGGTTCAACCTGCCCAGCGCCATATTGGCGTCCGTGATCGTGGGCTCGCTCCCCTTCTTCCCGTAGCAGGCGGGTCCAGGGCTCGCGCCAGCACTGGTGGGCCCCACCTGGAGGGCGCCCCCCTCGTCGGCCCATGCGATGGTGCCGCCTCCGGCACTGCACTCGGCGAGGTCTATGAAGGGGAACCTGACGGGGTAGCCGCTCCCCTTCAGCAGCCGGCCCATGTGGACCTTCCCCGCGACCTCGTACTCCGGCACCACCTCAGGGACGCGCCCCCTCACGGTCCCGGCCTTGGCGGTGGTGCCCCCCATGTCGAAGCTGATGACATCCCTGACCCCCATCATCTCCCCGAGCCACGAGGCCGCGATCACCCCCGAGGCCGGACCCGACTCGACGATGGTCACAGGCTTCCCGGCCACGACCCCCGCGTCGGCCATCCCCCCGTTGGACTGCATGACGTAGAGGGGGGCCTCCACCCCCAAGCCTCTGAGGTCAACGGATAGGCTGGAGACGTAGCTGTGGATTATGGGGATCAGCGCTGCGTTGACCACGGCCGTGCTGAAGCGCTCGTACTCCCTGTATCCCGTTGAGACCGCGCTGGAGGACGAGACATAGGCGTCCGGCAGGCGCTCCCTCACCCTCTCCTCGATCTCCTCCTCGTGGACGGGGTTGGCATACGAGTTGATGAGCCCTATTGAAAGGGATTCGATGCCGGCCTTCTCGATCTCGTCAAGGGCTCCGTCGAGCTCCTCATGGTTTAAGGGGACGATGACGTTCCCCTCGTGGTCCACCCTCTCCTCGACCTCGTACCTGTGGCGGCGCTCAACCAGCATGGGCGGACGCTCGAAGAACAGGTTGTAGACCTCAGCCCGCCTCTGACGCCCGATCTCAACCACGTCCCTGAACCCCCTCGTGGTTATCAAGGCCGTCGTGGGGAGCTCCAAGTCTAGCTGGCCGAACAGGGCGTTGGTCGCGATGGTCGTAGCGTGGCCCACCATGCTGACGGAGCCGGGCTCCCTCCCCTCCAGGAAGAGGCCGAAGGCGTCGACCACGCCCTTCTCGGGGTTTCTGGGGACCGAGGGGACCTTGATGTTCAGTAGCCCCCCGGTCTCCTCGTCGAATGCAACCAGATCGGTGAAAGTCCCGCCGACGTCTACGCTGACCCTGTACGTGGCCGTGTCCTCCAGTAATCTACTCGGGCTTATAGGAAAATAAAAGACCTCTCCAAGAGGCCGTTCATGAGACTTGAGCTGACTGCGGTAGGCGCGCGCGGCATCAAGTCACATCTGCGAAGAACATGGATGCTGCCGTACGATCTATCTCGAAGTCGAGGGCGTCAATCTGCCCCCGATCTATCCAGAATATCTCCTCCGCCTCATGGCACTCCGGGTCGCCCGCCCATCCATCACATGAGAAGTAGTGGACCATCTGGTCCTCGGACTCCGTGCGATGGGGAAGCTTAACGATGAAACTGAAGCCATCGCACGTCAGCCCCAGCTCCTCGTACAGCTCCCTGCTGCAGGCCTCCTCGAGGGACTCACCCCCCTCAACGTGGCCCCCGGGGATGGCGATCTTCCCGGGATCCGTCTCCTTCGAGAGCTTCCTCCTCTCGACGAGGAGTCTACCATCCTTCTCCACAATCAGGGCGACGGTGTCTACGAAATCTTTCACAGGAGGCCCTCCTCGCGAGCGACCTTCTCGATGAACCGCCTTGTGCCGGAGGGGACGTTCATCCGCTCAAGCTCGTCGAGGCGAGCCCAGGTCGCGTCGCTGGCATCGGTGGAAGCCTCCAGTTCACCTCCGACGTACTCGCAGAGGAATTCGCAGAGGACGTAGTGGAAACGTATCCTGTCCTCCTCGTCTCTTACGATGGAGTCGAACGTCGTGATGAGCCGGAGGGGGCTTGCCCTGATGCACGTCTCCTCCTCCACCTCCCTGACGACAGCCTCCTCCACGGTCTCACCCAGCTCCACGACTCCGCCGGGGAGGCCCCAGCGCCCGTAGGAGGGCTCGTTCCCCCGCCTGACGAGGAGCA
>CAYONH010000294.1:0-2432 GCA_964405275.1 uncultured Candidatus Bathyarchaeia archaeon
TCAGCGGCTACCTCTACGGCTACGACAGCGGCTACCCCTGGCTGATCCTCTCCGGAGCATTGGTGGTAATCGGGGTGGTGTTCATCGCCGTGATTAAGGAGCCCGAGAGAGCCGAGATTTGAGATAAAAAGGGCCTATGAAATATTTTGCTAGGAGGCTGAGTCACGCCTCATGGGCGTACGGTGTTCTGTGAGGCCTTCACCTCGATGGGCTTCACGAAAACGAAGGAGACCGCCGAGAGCGCCACAAGCACTGTGAAAGTGTAGAATGCCAACCTGTAGTCACCGTAAACGTCATATATGTACCCGGCGAAGACGGGGCCGATGACGCTGCCTATCATCTTGAAGGGAGCGAGCATCCCGTTGACCGTGGCGTAGAGCTTCCTGCCAAAGAGCTCCCCCTTGAAGGACATAAGGAGGGGGATGGCGCCCCCGTAGGCGATGCCGTAGATAACCACGAAGGCGTAAGCATGGAGCACTCCAGTCGCCCTGGACAGGATGAAGATGCCAACGGTCTGAATCGACATCACGAGAATCAGCAGCTTCCTCTTGTCGTAGTAGTCGCCGAGGCTGCCGAACACCAGGCGCCCGGGGATGCTCAGCGTGATCATGAGACCCAGGATCTGGGCTGCCGTGCTCTCCGCTATTCCTATTGAGACCAAGTAGGGTATCTCATGGAGTACAACGGAGCCCAGGATGAAGGACCTGAACGACTCGGCGATCATCAGCGTCCAGAAGGTCCTAGTACGCAATGCCTCCCCCGCCGTATATTCAACTTCTAGGCCCAGGCTCTCCGCGGAGACTTCTGAGCCTCCCAAGGGAGAATAGCCCATAAGGTCTCTGTTGAGCCCGTCTGGTAGTAGACCCATGTCCTCAGGCTTGTCCCTTAACACCAGAAACACGGGAATTCCGACAGCTAGGTAGGTAAGCCCACAGATGACCGCTGTGCTCCTCCAGCCGATGCGGGCTATGGAGGACGAGAGTAGGGGTACGATGATTGCACCACCTACTCCGGCCGCGATGGCGTAGACGCTCATGGCTCGGCTCCTTTTCTTGATGAACCAGTGGGCGACTATGGATGTCATGGCGTGGGTGAAGCCTGTGTTATAGCCTATGGAGAGCAACCCGCCGTAGACGAGGTAGAGCATGAGGACGCTGTTCACCTGGGTCATCGCCATGAATCCAAGGGCCGCTAGGACGACTCCGATTAGAACTAGCTTCCTAGCCCCATACTTGTTGATTAGCCATCCGATCACCGGTCCTTCAAGGCCGCCCTCCAGCCTGGAAAGAGAGAAGGCCCCTGACGTTATTGCCCTTGACCAACCGTACTCTGCAAGAATTGGTGTGTAGAAGACGCTGAAACCGTAGAAGAACTCACCGGTCCCGACAGCGTGTAGTAGGAAGCAGGCGAAGAGCACCCAGTATCCGTAGAAGGCTCCCCGGAATCTGTCTCTCAGCCCCATAAACATCGGCCTCAGGAATCCATCTCCGACGGTCAGATGTCTATATAACAATATCTGGCTCGAAACAAAAAGACGAACTCTATTCTATGGACCATAACACATGAATATCCTGTCTGTCGCTTTGACTCTGATTAGTGTTGATTATTCCTCAGTGCGCCAAGTGCGCGGACAGGAAATGCTACAGGGAGGCGTGGACCGTGGACGAGCTCCCGGAGTTCTGCCCAATGAAGCACAAGGCCGACGTCATAGAGGCGGCCATGGAGAAGTACGACGAGGCCGAGAAGAGGCTCTACGTCAACTCCACGGTGAACGAGCAGAGGGCCTACCAGGAGGTCAGGGGCCGGGTGATGGCTGTGAGGCCCAGGCTGCTGGAGATCATCAAGTTCTCCGAGATGATGGAGTGGAAGAAGCTCGGGGTCGCCTTCTGCACAGGGTTGGGCAACGAGGCCAGGAGGGTCGTGGAGATACTGGAGGGGGCAGGAAGGGAGGTCTACTCCGTCTGCTGCAAGTGCGGGGCCGTGGACAAAACGGCCTGGGGGATCTCCGGCGAGGACAAGATCAGTGCCCTGAGCGGCGCCCCGGACATGTTCGAGACAGGCTGCAACCCCATCGTCCAGGCAGAGTTGCTCAACTCAGAGTCCACCGACCTCAACGTCATCGTGGGCCTCTGCATCGGCCACGACATCCAGTTCACCAAGCACTCGGAGGCCCCCGTGACCACGCTCATAGTCAAGGACAGGCTGACGGGGCACAACCCCTTCGCAACCCTGTACAGCGGCTACCATCACCCGCGCCTCTGGAGGGAGGACCCCGTAGATGACTGACGAAGGCTACCCCAAGTTCGACACGTTCAAGATCTTCATCTACCATAAGAGCCTTGAGAAGGCGAGGGAGTTCTACGGGGACATCCTGGGTCTGGAGGAGACCCACGAGTCCGACCACGTGAAGCAGTACTGGATGCCCCCCAACG
>CAYONH010000295.1:0-2425 GCA_964405275.1 uncultured Candidatus Bathyarchaeia archaeon
GACGATGTCGTCCACCGCCGTGATGCTCCACCGGGTGGGCACCAGCCTCCTGTTCTTCTCAATCCCGAAGCTCCCCATACTGAACGCCTTCTGAATCTGGGTCACCGGCACCCCCTCCTCGTGGAGGCTGATGGTCGCCGGGGCGGCCTTCAGGTCGGTGTCGTAGTGGGCCTTCTCCATGTCCCTGTTCCACCGGATGTAGCCGATCTCGATCTTGTCCAGGGGGGCGTTGGGACCGATGGGCTGGACGTCGGCGTCAACCCTGAAGCTCCTCCTGGGGGGCTTGTGGAGCTTCATCTCGGTCTCCACGTAGTGCTCGGCAAGGGAGAGCTCCCGGGTCCGGTCGAGGACGCGCCCTGCCCTCTCCGGCTTATGGACGTTCACCCTATACATCCCCCTTACGAGCTGGGACCTATAATCGATGATCTCGTCTATGGACCGGCCCAGCCACTGCTCCGGGGAGTCGAGGATCGACGTGTCACCATAGTAGTTGGGCGACAGGGGGCCGATGTTCACGTAGGGGTAGCCGAATCGCCCCACGAAGACGCTTGGGGGCGAGGATCCGTCGACGGTGAGCCCCTTGATGCTCCTCCAGATCTTGTAGTGGGAGCTAGCCCGGGCGATTACGGGGCAGCTGGTCTTCCCGCAGAGCATCTTGGAGCCCTTGCAGATGGCGCATAGGGAACCGTTGGGAGCCTGCATCCTGAGGTAGTCCGATGTGAAGTCCAGATTCGCACCCATGTTGGGGTCCGTGGACGTAAGGTCGCGGATCCATAGGTTACTGGCCTTGACCCGCTTGGCTATCCTCTTTGGCAACTTCGGTATCAGGTTCCCCTGCACTTGTTATATAGCTTAAGGTGGTGATGATAGGAGAGAGGTCGGTGAAAATACACCATCTGGAGGACACGTGAACTGGGTGAAGGCGTAGTCAGGGGCTGGTCCGACCTCCTCACGAGGCTCCCAACCCTCATCCTGGGCCTCTTCCTCTTCGCCGTGGGGGTCGTCATGAGCCTCTACTCAAACCTGGGGATGAGCCCCTGGGGGGTCTTCCAGGTGGGCCTCGCCGAGACGCTCCCCCTCACCTTCGGACAGGTCTCACAGGTCGTCGGCCTCGCCGTCCTGGTGCTCGGCTGGGCCCTCGGGTTCCCCCCGGGCCTCGGCACAGTCGCCAACATGTATCTGATAGGGCTGTTCATCGACCTCGTCATGGCCTGGAACATCCTCCCCCAACCGGCTGGGCTGGTCCCCCAGATGGCGATGCTCGTACTCGGCATCGTGGTCATAGGCATCGCGTCCCTCCTCTACCTCAGGGCCCAGCTTGGGGCGGGACCCAGGGACGGTCTCATGGTTGGCCTGGTCACCAAACTCGACAGGCCAGTCGCCCAGGTCCGGATGGCCATCGAGGTCACGGTGCTTGTCATAGGATTCTTCATGGGTGGTCCGGTGGGCATAGGGACGATCCTGAACGCCCTCCTCTCGGGACCCGTGGTGCAGCGATCATTCAAGCTGGGAAGATTCAACCCAAAGTCCGAGCAGGTGGACCTGTACAGGCTGATTAGAATCCTATCTGGTAAAGAGTAGCGAAGAGACGTTCACTGTGTGGTCCACTACGCTGCACATGGTTCTAAGAGTCCACGTAGGCTCAGTTCCCTCCTCAGCTGCTCGGGGCTCAGATACAATATGCCCTCGATGCCGGCCTCCTCCGCGGCCTCAACGCACTCCACGTTGTCGTCTATGTAGATGCACTCCGTCGGGCTTAATCCAAGCCTTTCAAGGGTCAGATCGAAGATGTTCTCAACAGTTGGACCACCATATCCTTCGATACTTGCCTTCCGTGTCCCGACATCACAGGAGAAGACGGTCACATCGAAGAGCCTCATGACCTCTCTTCCACTCATCTCCGTGGCTCGTGAGGGCTCAATATTCGATAGGGCAGCCAGCTTGAGCCCCCTCTCTTTCAACTCCTCGACTATAGCCACCACGTCATCAACGTTTCTGGCATCGACGAAGGTATTGCCCCAGATCTCCTCGTATCCTTCGTATGGCTCAACGCCATTGGACCTGAAGAAATCCCTTAGCCATTCCTCCTCGCTCAGCAGCCCCATCTGAACGAGGGGGAGCCTCTCCTCAAGCCCGGATTTGACCGCGTCGAACTCTACCCCGTATTCTTCCTCGATCGCACGGTATGTCACCGAGTTATCCCATTCCACAATGACCCCTCCCAGATCGAATATGACCGCCTTAGGGAGGCACGTACTAACGTCTCGTTTATTCAAGGACGTATATCTAACATCCAGACTAGATTAAAGTTGAGCGTCCTATCTGCACCTGCTCGCGACAATAAGAAAATAAAATTAGGAAAAAAGGTTCTAGAGGATGGTCATGGACTCTAGGTCCCTGGGGTAGTAGGTTATAAGCTCGTAGC
>CAYONH010000296.1:0-2424 GCA_964405275.1 uncultured Candidatus Bathyarchaeia archaeon
CGAGCGGACTCATCACGTTCCTCTACTACGAGGACCTCGAGGCTGCAGCCAAGTTCTACAGCGAGGTAATGGGCTTCGAGCTCACCACCGACCAGAAATGGTCCAAGATATTCAAGGTCGCCGAGAACGCCTACGTCGGCTGCGTCGACGGCAACGTCGGCTACCACAAGCCCAACCCCGCGAAGCCGGTGATGCTGACGGTGGTCGTCGATGACCCCGACGCGTGGTATGAGCACTTCAAGGCCCACGGCGTGGAGACCCTCAACGAGCCCCACGACGACACCGAGCTGAACCTCCGCATCTTCCTCCTGAAGGACCCTGAGGGCTACGTCATCGAGATACAGAAGTTCTACTGACCCCCTGCCCTACCAAGTTTTTTCTATTCCCTCGGGCATGGATCCACGGTGAAGTCCATGGCGTTCCGAGTGGGTGACCTGACCGTCGAGAGGGGAGAGGAGCAGCGGGGATACCTGGAGATAGGACGGGCCTCCACGCACGACGTGGATCTGCCCTTCATCGTCATCAACGGCGAGGGGGAGGGGCCGACCCTCTGCGTGACTGCCGGGGTCCACTCCGTGGAGTGCGCGCCGGTGGAGGCGGCCCTGAGGCTTGCGGACTCCGTTGAGCCGGGGGACCTCATGGGCACCCTGGTGATCCTGCCCCTCGTGAACACCGAGGGGTTCCACGCCCGCACCCCATACCACAACGACCTGGACCACCTCAACCAGAACAAGGTCTTCCCGGGGGACCCCGAGTCCTCAGTGACCCGGCGGGTGGCCCACGCCGTCTTCGAGAGCTTCGTCTCCAAATCTAACTTCCTGGTGGACTGCCACAGCGCCGACCTGGGCGAGGACGTCAGGAGGGCGGTCAACATCTTCAGGACGGATGACGAGGTGCTCCGAGCGAGGATGGTGGAGATGGCCGACTGCTTCAAGCCGACCCTGGTGGAGACCGCCGATATCTCCGGGAACACGGGGGAGGCAGTCAACCTCTACGGCATCCCCTGCGTAATGACCGAGTCGGGGACCCCCTACCCCATCAGGGAGGAGGACGTCCTCTTCCACCTCGACGGGTTGAGGAACCTCCTCAGGCATCTGGGGATGATGGAAGGCGAGGTGGCACTCGGCAGCCCCCCCGTTGACCCGAAGGCTCAGCGCCTCTGGGCGGAGAGGGGCGGTATCTGGAGGCGGGATGTCGAGGCCGGGGAGAGGGTAAGGGAGGGGCAGCGGTTGGGGGAGGTGTCGGACCTCGTCGGCGGGACCCTCCAGGAGGTGACTGCGCCATTCGACGGGGTCGTTAGCTTCCTCAGGACCCACTACTCCGTGAACGCCGGGGATACCTTACTCTGGGTCGCAGAGATCTAGCGTATATACATCACTAAGGAGGAGCAGTAGCAGGTGCTCCCTGCCTCGGAGGAGTAACTCCTCACGTACCTGACGAGGAATGTAGACCCATATGAGTTCGAGTTCATGGTCGCCCTCCAGCTCACCATTTGGCCTTGAAGGCGTTCAAGGACCACCTGAGAACTACATTTTACACTAAAATTAGTGAAAGATTATCTATTTCTATTTAATAATCAAAAAATTTTAATATCACATATTAAGACAATAGATGAGGTTATGCAAAGACCCCATATGTTTACCCCTTTGCATAGCCTTATAATTTACGAAGTCATGAAAATGTCTACGGTAACCTTAACGTTACCCAAGGAAAAAAGGGACTTCTTCCTCAGCAAGTTGAACAAGATCTAATATTATTTTCTCATGATGAGTTGGGCGACGGTGTAGGCCATGGAATGCTCCAGGGACCAGGTCTCGATGAACGTGCGCAGTTTCCTCGAAGAAGAGAAGCCCCACTTCGTCGTCAACATGGTCTAGAATGACAGACAGTTCGAGACCCCCTTCCACCCTTAATATTTCACGGTTTTTCAAATCATAATGAATGTCTGAGGCAGAGATAACCAGGGAGGTCCACGAGAAGCTGGCCAAGAGCCTCTACAACTCGACCTGGGACCTCCTTGACAAAAAAGACCGCACCAATGAGGACAAGGTCAGGATGATCCACGTCGCCCACGCCTCCCGACACCACTGAGGCCAGATCGGGGAGCCCCTCCAGTTCGAGAGGGGGGAGTGGCAGATCTCCAGGGTCTACTCGGTCATAGGCAGGAGCGAGCCGGCCCTGTACCACGCCATGCTGTGCCTTGAGACCTGCAAGGAGAACGACATCGCCGACTTCGACATCGCCTTCGCGTACGAGGCCATGGCTAGGGCTTACGCCGTAGCGGGCGACGAGGAGAACTACGAAAAGTACAGGGGCACGGCGGAGAAGGCAGGAAAGGAGATCGAGGACAAGGGGAACAGGGACTACTTCATGGGCGAGCTAAGCTCTATCAAGGCCTGATCAGGCCCCCCCTTTTTTCACTAC
>CAYONH010000297.1:0-2400 GCA_964405275.1 uncultured Candidatus Bathyarchaeia archaeon
CGAGTCGGCCCAAGAAAATACCCATGGTCGATGGGAAGGATCAGCGAACGACCCGTCTTAGGCCTGAGTATACGCGACAGCCGGTTCTTCATACCCCAATCCAACTAGATCAACCCCACAACCCCATGAGCCAAATATTCTATTAACTCCTTTCCTCTAAACCGGAAGCCCCCTGAGACCCATCATCTTAAACATCCCCCGGAAAGTATTCCGAATGTGAGAGAGATGCGCGCCGCAGTCTACTACCGGAACGACGACGTAAGGGTGGAGGAGATGCCGAAGCCAAGCATCGGGAAGGGAGAGGTACTCCTCAAGGTCTCGATGTGCGGCATCTGCGGCAGCGACGTCATGGAGTGGTACAGGATCAAGAAAGCGCCGAGGGTCCTTGGCCACGAGACAGTAGGTGTCATCTCCGAGGTGGGGGAGGCAGTCAGCGGCTACGGCGTCGGAGACCGGGTCTTCGTCTCCCACCACGTCCCATGCAACACATGCAGCTACTGCCTGAGGGGCGACCACACCGCCTGCGAGACACTCCACAGCACGAACATCGACCCGGGGGGCTTCGCGGAGTACGCCAGGGTGCCCGAGATCAACGTGACGACCGGGCTCTTCCCGCTTCCCCCCGGCGTATCAGATGAGGAGGGGGTGTTCATCGAGCCCCTCGGATGCGTCGTCAGAGGGCAGAGGCGCATGGGCATCAACCCCGGAGACACGGTCCTCGTCCTCGGAAGCGGAGTCTCAGGAATACTACACATCCAGCTCGCGAAGGCACAGGGGGCCTCAAGGGTCATATCCACCGACATCAACAAGCATCGCATCAAGTACGCGCAGCACTTTGGCGCCGACGAAGTCTTCGACGGCAGAGATGAGGTTAACACTCTGGCACGAGAAGCAAACGGAGGAAGGGGGTTCGACCACGTGATCGTGAGCACGGCCGCCCTCCCCGCAATAAAACAGGGCCTCCAATGCGCCGAGGACGGAGGGACAATCCTCATCTTCGCGCCCACACAACCCGGAGTGGAGCTCCCCCTAGACCTGAACGACCTCTGGAGCAGGCAACTGACCGTGACGACCACGTACGCGGCGTCCCCCGATGACCTAACCGCGGCCCTTGAGATGATCCGATCAAAGAGAGTGAACGTCGGGGAGATGGTGACCCACAGATTGGGCTTGGATGAGACGGGGGACGGTTTTAAGCTCGTCGCTGAGGCGAGGGATTCGCTGAAGGTGGTCGTCGAGCCTCATAGATGAATATCGATGTCAGGTGCAGTTTAGGACACAACATCATTTTTTAATTCGGGTTATCGAAATAGGTTCTAGTCGAAGGGGTTTTATGAAGGCAGTACAGGTCGTGGGAGTACTGATCACGCTGGTTCAGCTTGGGTCCATTGTCGGCTTCGGCCTGAGCCTTCACACAATGGCGGGGGTGGTTATGGGCACCATCTCAGGTGGGGAGATGGAGATTGTTATGAACGTCGAGGAACAGGGCGGCCCAGGCTCCATGGAGCTGAATCTTTCAGCCAACAATCCTGGGTTTCTCGAAGCTACAGCGACGTTCGGGATTGTGATACTCGACGATGTGGGAGCCCCTATGGACGCTGACTACGAGTCGGTGATTCTCGAACCTGGTGAATCGAGACCCGTGAACCTCAGGTTGGAGATCTCCGCGGCCGATATCATGAGGATCACGGAGGGCATGGCGGCCTCGGTTGAGGTGACCATCAGTCTCCGGACCCTTTACGGCTTAGTGGGCATCACCAACACGATTAAACTGGAGGTGGGTGAGACCAAATGAGCAGGAGAACCTCCGCCGTCCTGTCGGCCCTCTTCACCCTCGTGATCTTCGTCGGGCTCCCCCTCTACGCCCCGAGCCAGATCCCGGAGGAGTACTTCGAGATGTTCTCCGAGACAGGGGTGGACTTGAATGCGTTCATATATCAGATAGCGGCCATCGGGCTCGTCGCAAGCGCCCTCACCCTCGTCAAGGGCTTCGTGCCCATGACGTCCTACATCTACCTCCTAGCCGCCCTCTCATCCAACGCCATGATGCTCTACTTCAACCTCGTGACGTTCAGCGTGGGCGACCTAGCCAAACTTGGTCAGTTGACCGTGACCACGGACATCCCAGGGGGTGTAAACACGATGCTCCTCGACATGCGGCTTTTCATCCAGCTGGCCTTCCTCGCCGTGGGGCTGCAGGTGATCCACACCGTCCTGGAGTTCATCAACGCAAGGAAGGAGGAGGCGAAGGCCGGGATGGAGGCCTCCACACCTCCGCAGTAGAGCCCTCTTTCTACCAACTACCGAAGATATGCCTACTAGTGTGCATGCCAATGTTTAGAATGGAAAAAATGTGTGTGGTTTATTGTGTTGTTGTGATGTCGTCGACGTCCAGCAGCA
>CAYONH010000298.1:0-2397 GCA_964405275.1 uncultured Candidatus Bathyarchaeia archaeon
TCGCGTATCCTACGCAGCCACCCAGAATTATACCTATGAACATCAGTGCGTAGGTCTTGCCGCTCATGAGCGCTCAAATATGGGTGAAATATGCTGTTTATAACTGAAATGGTACGGAGTTCTCTTCCGCTAACAAGTTACTGTGAAACTGAAACCACGCTCCGGAGGCCACCGGTAAGGCTCCATGAGGAGAGATACTGGAGTCGTAATACGTGTCCTTAACAGCTCTTAATAGTGAAAGTATTTAGGTTCAAAGGAACCGGTTTGATCTCCTCAAAGGCGAAGACGATCTTCATCTTGACCCTCCTCATGGCCCTGCTTCCCCCTGTCACCGAGGGAGCCGAAGCGGAGAGCCGCCCCTCTCCCAGGTTCGGACACAGGATGGTCTACGATCCCGTCAACGAGCGCACCCTCCTGTTCGGCGGGGCGGTCTACGAGAACAGATACACGTTCTTCGACGACCTCTGGGCTTACGACTACGCGTCGAACACCTGGACGGAGATAGAGTGCGGCCCGGGACCCTCAGGACGGTTCAACTTCATGATGACCTACATACCGGAGACCCACGGATTATTCCTGTTCGGGGGCTTCAGCGCGAACGACCGGATCTCCGACACCTGGATTTACGATATCGAAGGAAACGTCTGGACGGAGCTGGATCCTCCCGACAGCCCATCTCCGAGGAGCGACGCCGCCATCGTCTACGACCCGGATAACGGGGTCGTGATCCTCCACGACGGGTACTGCCGGGATAACAGCCATCCACGGGACGTCTGGGTGTACGACTTCGGCGTGGGCAACTGGAGGCAGATGGACCCCGATGAGGGCCCCCTGCCCCAGTACGGCCACCACATGGTCTACGACTCTAGGAACGGCAGGGTCGTCATGTACGGGGGGCACTGGTCCATCCCGGACCCGAGAAGCCACGGCTACAGCGACGGGGTGTGGGTCTACGACTACCCCACGGACAGCTGGACCAAGGTAGATGAGGCGACCTCCCTACCCTCAAGGTACTGGCACCAGATGGCCTACGACGAGGTCAGGGGGAAGATGGTCGTCTTCAGCGGGTCCATGGGTGACGACTCCAGGAGAGACGACACCTGGTTCTTCGACACCGATCACCTAACATGGGAGAGACAGGAATTCGAGGAGGTGCCTGAGGCGAGGGCCAACTCGGCCCTGGCCTACGACAGTGCGAATCAGGTGATTGTCCTCGTCGGAGGGATGGGATCGTTTGATGACCCGCCCTTTGACGACCTCTGGGTACTGGACCCTGTCGAGGGGACGTGGCGGGAGGTTTCCTCCGAGCCCGTCTCAACGGATGGGCAAGAAGGCTCCACTGAGCCGACCTCCGCAGAAGGAGAAGACGATAAATCCAGTCAAACAGGAATACCGGGATTTCCAACCCCGTCGATAATCCTGAGTGTTGCACTTATCATGCTTATTTTAGCTGGCGGGAGGGAGACTGTCAACGGAGGCACCAGCGCCCAGGTCGGATAGAGAGCGTGAGTTCAAATCCCACTCCCAACCCCTTTCTTTTATTTTTAATTTTGTATTTATATACGTGTTTCTTTATTTTTTAATACGATATTATTGGGTCTGAAAATTAATCCCTATACGGGTTTAGTTCTTAGCATATTTCTATTCCTTATTTCGATCTCTGGTTCGGTTCTGATGGTGGATGAAACCGTGGTCGTGCCTGAGTACGGTTACGTTGAGTGGCCTATTCAGGTATATCCGGGTCAGGTTATTCGGGCTATAGCGAGCGTGCCTACAGAGGACACCTCAGAGATCATATACGGTATCCTTGAACTATTGATATTGGATGAGAAAAACTTCGCATATTACGAATCCGGTGATCATGGGGACATTAGGGAGCGATCCAATGAATGGATTTCCTCGAACAATTGGGATGGAATCGACGTTAACATTTGGTGGTTTGGGCGAGTTCACGTGGTATTAAACAACGAGAAGGCTTTAGAAAGAGACACCTCAAAGGCATCTGAGATCATCATAGCAATTCTAAGGCCGTATGGCTATCTTACCATCCCCAGCATCGTTTTCATTTTTGTATGTCTCTATAAATCATATAGGCAGTATTTGAAAGACTTCGGAAAACATTAATCATTACTTTTGTTGCGCGCGCCTCACTTACGTTGGCATACTCATCTCTACGATCTTCCTTTCAATCGAGGCATCTCAAAGTTAAAGACGACGACATCGCAGATCCCGACTACGTGGTTGGTCTTCTCATCCTTTACAAGATACTGCAACAGGCACCGCGCCTCTTGGCTCTTAGCAAGTTTAATACCCAGATGGGATCAACGGTTCCTACGGTTGATATGTCGAAGAAGAGACTCAAGGTGCTCATCTCCGTGGACATGGAGGGGATCACAG
>CAYONH010000299.1:0-2395 GCA_964405275.1 uncultured Candidatus Bathyarchaeia archaeon
GGAGTTGTTTATCTGGGAATAGGTCGCTTAGGCTTGAGTTACGATATCGCGCGCGCCTCATGGCAGGGATCTCAACTTTCATCAATTAGAACTCGTCAAGCTCCCTTATCCTGCGGCGTGTCAATCTACACTGGGAGTGATTTGGGAGGAGGAAGAGGAAAGGGATATTAAACGCCTTCATATAGGTGGGCGCGCTTGGTGCTTTAACCAAACATAATTTTAAAAAGGGCCTTGTATACCGACATAGTTGCATGAGGGAACACCCTCAAGGTATTCTTTTCATGCGAACAGAAAAGGAGTGGAAGTATTGGATTATAGAGAGAGGCGCGGTGGATACGACCGTGGTCCCAGAGAGATGCACAAGTGTATATGTGCTGACTGCGGTAAGGAATGTGAAGTTCCGTTTAAGCCCACGGAGGGACGACCTGTCTACTGCCGTGAGTGCTTCGCGAAGCGCAGGCCACCGAGAAGGTACTAGAAAGCTCGGCCGCGCCTCAAGCGTGACGGGGTTTAGAGACCGTCTAAGACCTATTTTTTTTATTTCGCACAGTAACAACTGCGCGCGCAGTATGAACTTGCATAATGTGTATCGTTAAATCTGGATGAAAACATCAATTATGTTCGTAGCTATACTCATAGCAGTGGCGCCATACACATTTCGAGTTCTCCATGTGACTGCAATCTTCATTATCGAGCCAAGTAGGTTTGAGACAGTCCAAGGTAGAGATGGTGGTGCAGTAAACAGTTGAAAAGCAAATATCGAGATGAGTCCAAGCAGTATGCCATTCTCCTCATCTAGAAACATGTTGAATAAGGTGCCATTGAAAAAGAGGGTTTGAGCAAAAACTGAGAGGATCGACACGAGTAGAGCCCATAAGACAAGTCCGTCTAGCGTATACTCTTTTATCCATCTGAATCCGAAGAGGGTGTTTGAGATCAGGAAAAGGGCTGTGTTGAATACAAGTCCCAGGAATGTGTGTTTTACTGTCTGTTTGAGGTCGATGATCGTCAACCCAAGTTTCTCCAATGTCGTGTCGTTTCTTAGCAGAATGTTGAGCAGTTGAGGGAAAACGATGAAGGTCAGTATACTTGTCAGGGTGTAATTGTATGTCAGGGAATTGTCGATGAGGGGTCTTTCTGGTAGTTGGATTGGGAAGATTACTTGTAGGAGTCGCCCATGTAGTGTGAAGTATAATATTCCAGCAAGGAATAGATGATATGATATCTTAAAGAAACTTGTTTTTCTATTGGAGCGGTTTTTATAGATGGCTATCATCAGTGCGATCAAGCCAACTGCGATTACGCCCAAGTTGACTCCGATTGGACCAAAATACTTATGCCACATCGTAAACGATTCACTTATTTCTGGGCAGAATAGCGGATCCATATTGAATATGCTTTATGGTACACTCTTTTACGATGTAGTACAATCCCTTACGAATATAATTAATAGGATAGACACCCCACTTTCCTCCGTGTAGAGTTTGAGGCGGATACGGGCGCAGACCTCGTTCATCGTTCTGATGGTGCTCTCCGTATCGATACTCGGCCCGATGCTCAAGGACGACGAGCATCCCCCGCAGGTTGGGTTGGCGAGCATCGGTGTCGGCTATGCATCCATATTTAGATCGCCCCTCGGAATCGTGTCGGGGCCGCTGGATCATCCTGTCCTCCTCAACTCCTCGACCCGCCTCGCCATCTTCAACTTTGTCACGAGTAACCCTGGGGTACATTTCAGGGGTATCTGTAAAAGTCTGGGGCTTCCCGTGGGCGTGGCCCAGTACCACCTGGCACTCCTCACCAACGCGGGCCTCCTCGTATCGTATAGGGACAGGAGGTACAAGAGGTACTTAGAAGCGGGTAGATATTGCAGTGAAGAGGTCGAGGTCATATCGGCCATGAGGGGCGGGACGGCGAGGGAGATCCTCCGAGTCCTCCTAGAGGGGCAGCCGACCTCCCACTGCGAGCTCGCCTCGACCGTCGAGGTCACCTCCCAGGCCCTGACCTGGCAGATGAAGCACCTGAGGGCCTCGGGCCTCATCGAGGCCGAGACCGATAGCAGGAAAGTGACATACACAATAAGCGGGGACTATCTCCCCACCGTCGCGAAGCTGATGGACGTCATCTCCTGACGCGCAAATGCTGAAATTGTCTGGATAAGAGTTGGGTTTGAGATAAATTTCCACAAATAGTCTGAGATCATTTACAGGGTAGCCCCTAAGAAGTTTTTCTCCTTGATTTTTTTTAGGTAGGGCGCGCGACCGCTACCTTTGAGAACAACTTGGCAAGGGTAACGACCCGATCCCATTAATTCTCGTGATGCTCCACGATGCCTTGGTCAGGGCTAGTCCGGCTCTTTCGGGGGCTTCAGTATGAAGATGAAGACGGCGATAGC
>CAYONH010000300.1:0-2392 GCA_964405275.1 uncultured Candidatus Bathyarchaeia archaeon
GTTGTGATGAACGCTGACGGCTCACAGGGAGTCGACGTCGAGGTTCAGCTCAGCGCCAAGGTCCCCGGCCTCGCCGGCCTCGGGAACCTGCTACTCGCCAGTGGCACCCTCGGCGTCCTCGTCGGCGGCCTAGTGATATACTTGGGCGCCATTCGCTACAGGGACCATACAATCGGTGGGGTCGTGTCCCAGGGAGACCTCCTGAAGGCCACTTGGGGTGAAAGGCTGTTTGCATACCTGATCGACCTGGTCGTGCTTAGCGTCCTGGTTTCATGGATGAGCTGGCCTGGATGCGAGTGGATCCCCCACAGCATGGGATCCTGGATACCCCGATGGGCTCCTTACAGCGACTTCGGCTTCAGGAACGTGATCTACTTCCTGTACTGGGCCCTCCTGGAGGGCATCTACGGCCAGTCCGTGGGCAAGAGGCTGATAGGCATCAAGCTGACGCGCCTGGATGGGAGCTCGGCTGGGCTGGGCAAGGCAGCGATACAGAGCATCGGCAAGGCGTTTCTCCTCCCCGTGGACCTGGTTCTGGGCTGGATGTTCCCCGAGGCGGGGCGGCAGAGGCTCTTCAACCGGCTCTCCGGGACCGTCATCGTAGGGACCCAGACGAAGGTGGACCACTGAAGGGCTTAAGGAAGTGCCTGAGATGAGGGATTCACGTCAAACCTCAGGAGACGAGAACGATGGGCACTGGGCCATGCCACCCACCTACCTCTTTTTAACGTTAATGGCATCGGTAGCGTTGCACTTTGCCTATCCCACGGACAGGGTGCTCTACTTCCCATACATCGGGTTTGGCCTGTTCCTGCTCGGTGTCGTGTTGAACCTCTGGACCGACAAGCTGTTCAAGGACGGGGGGACCACTGTGAAGCCCTTCGAGGACCCGAGCCTACTGATAACCTCGGGCCCCTTCAGCATCAGCCGTCACCCCATGTACCTCGGGATGGCGTCGATCCTCCTAGGGGTCGCGTTCATCCTGGGCACCGTCGCATCTTTCGTTTTTCCCGTATTGTTCGTAGCCGCGATGGAGATTCTCTTCATCCCACACGAGGAGGAGGACCTGGAGAGAATCTTCGGGGAGAGGTATAGAGAGCACCGGAGGAGGGTCCGGAGATGGGTGTGAAAGGTTCCGGTACGATTGAGTGAGGGAATGAACGATCTGAGGAGGGGGAGACCCTCCAGGGCCCGGCTCCCTTGTACTGGAGGACTATGTTCAGGGCGAAGCTCCACGAGATGTCAACTCTAGACGCAGAGTTAAGGGGGGTTCCTCAGGACCTTCACCATGTTTAAGGAGTGACTCCTCAGATCCCCTTTTCTATTAGAATCACGGCTCTACTTGGGAATAGAGGGCGTGAGCGGCTTGTACCTCGTCCCAAAAAGAATCGAGTTCATTGTAACCAACCTATGCAACAGCAAGTGCAGACACTGCTATGCCCAGAAGCAGGCTCCCGGTGGGCGTCTACACGTCGATGAGTCTCTTGCCTTAGGAGTCGTGAGGGACGTCTGCGCCAAGTATGATGTTGAGTCGGTTATGACATTCGGGGGTGAGCCCATGCTTTACCCCGGTGTCGTATGCTCTATCCATAGAGAGGCTTCCAGGAACGGCGTACCCTCGAAGCAGCTGATAACAAACGGAAACTGGGCGGCAAGAGGGGAGAGTACACGAGAGCTGGCTTTCAGGCTCGCGGCCTCTGGCGTGAACGACGTCGCCTTCTCGGTCGACGTCTTCCATCAGGAGCATATACCCCTGGAGGTGGTCAGAGAGACCATTGAGATGTGCCAGGAGGCGGGGATAGAGGATGTCAGCCTGAACCCGTGCTGGCTCATCTCCGAGGAAGACGACAACGTATACAACCGTGGAACCCGACTCATACTTGAGGAGCTTGAGGGGCTCTCACTGAGGGTTTCAAGGGGAAACGTGGTGGAGCCCGAGGGGGAGGCCATAGTAAACCTGAGGGAGTTCATGCCTCCGAAGGCTAAGATTCCCGAGGGAAGCTGCAGCGACGTCCCATACGCGGACCCCCTGGACCGGGTGACCTCTATCTCGATGGAGCCCGACGGGAGGATCGCCGTATGCAATGACCTATACATAGGCGACGCCTCTGAGGGAGATATACTGAGCATCATCGAGAGCTACGATCCCTTCAGGAGGCCTGAGATGAAGGCCTTGGTTGAGGATGGCGTGGCTGGGCTAATAGACTGGGCTAGTTCTAAAGGAGTGAAGCCAGATCCTGAAGGGTACTATAGTATCTGCCATATGTGCGTTGACCTCAGGCGGCTGGGGGGTAAACTACATTAACCTTCTTTATCTTTGGCTCTTTCAAGGGCGTAAAAAAATTAGAAGGGTGCGAAGATGCCGACGAAGACTATCCACGACAGGATGGTC
>CAYONH010000301.1:0-2386 GCA_964405275.1 uncultured Candidatus Bathyarchaeia archaeon
TGTATTTGTTTTCTGGGGCATCCTTGAAGGTGCTATATACATTGGCATTCGACCCTCTACGTCTATATTATCAGAGGGAGGTCGCCAACGAAGCAGATATCAGCGTGGGCTCAGCGAACCGAGTTCTGCCAGATCTTGTGAGTAATGGATTCGTCATGAAGGAGGAGAAGGGCAAGATCCATATCTACAGATACAACGTTGATGACCCTGCGGCCCGGCAGCTGAAGGTACTCTTCAACGTGCTGGAATTGAAAGAGATGGTCGAAGGGATCAAGCCCTATGCGAAGCGAGTCATAATGTTCGGGAGCTGCTCCGAAGGGACCGATGTCAAGGAAAGCGACGTTGACCTGTTCATCCTCACCGATGAGAAGGACGTTGCGGCTGAGAAGTTGAGGGCATTCAACATCAGGAGGAGCATATCGCCTATAATAGTCGACGCAAACGATTACGTCAACCTGAGAAATCAGGATCGTCCACTGTACGATGAGGTCCACAGGGGGATCACGCTATGGGAGAGAGAGTAGATCCGGCGATAGGGGGATTGCTCAGGGAGAGGAAGATACAGCGTTTCCGCGCATCTAGGGAAACGATCCTCAAGGAGCTGGAGGGAGCCGGATACGATCTGGACAAGGCCCGCAGATCACTCGATCAGGGGGACTACAAGTGGTCGACGGTCCAGGCGTATTACTCCATGTTCCACTCGGCCCGTGCCCTCCTGTACAGCAAGGGCTACAGGGAGAAGAGCCATTCAGCACTTCTCGAAGCTCTCACGTCTCTGTTCGTTAGAACTGGGTTGCTTGAGCGTGACTATGTTGACGATCTCCGCGACGCAAAGGACATGAGGGAGTCCGCCGATTACGGGATGGTTTTCTCTGAGGAGGGTGCAAGGACACTGATTATCAACGCTGACAAGTTCTTGAGGAAAGCAGTTGAAACTCTTGAGTCCTGATCCAGAGGTTTGAGGCACCAGCGACTAGACCGGTGGGGGGCGGAGGATCTTTCATCATCTTTTATGACCGGTTGAACTGTGCGTAGTTTTTCTGACGTGCTGTGCTCCTGATCCAGGGGACGACGTGTTATAGGAAGAATGCTGCGAAGACAATAACGATGCTGAACAGGGTTTTTATTAATATTAACAGTTTATCCAGATGAGACAAGATGAGAAAAGGCAGAGTCCTCCTCGTAACCCTAGTTCTGTTGAGTTCGTGGCATGTGTTTCCGCAAGTGGACGCGTCGGAGAACATCCCCCCGGGAAGGTTCGGGCACCGCATGATCTACGACCCGGTGAACGAGCGCGTCCTCCTTTTTGGCGGCGGAGTCTGGGACGACAGATACACCTTCTTCGACGAACTCTGGTCCTATGACTATGCGACGAACAGCTGGGAAGAGTTGGATTGCTCCCCCGGGCCGCCGGGCAGGTTCAACCACATGATGGTCTACGACCCGGACCGCCACCAGTTGTTCCTCTTCGGAGGATGGAGCGCGAGGGACCGTATCGGGGACACCTGGTTATACAACATCGGGGCCAACGAGTGGACTCAGCTGCATCCCCAGGACAGCCCATCCCTTAGGAGCGACGCCGCCATCGCCTACGACGAGGAAAACGGGGTGATCGTACTCTTCGACGGCTACGGCCAGGACGATAGAGGACGCCAAGACACCTGGGTGTACGACTTCGGAGAGGAAAACTGGATCCAGATGGACCCCGAGGAATCTCCCAAATCCCAGTATGGTCACTACATGATCTACGACTCCCTGAACCGGCAGATGGTCATGTACGGGGGCCACTGGTCCATCTGGGAGAACGAGAGGTCCATCAGCCACGGCTACAGCGACGGGGTCTGGACCTACGACTACCCGTCGGACGCCTGGACGAAGGTGGACACGGCGACCTCCCTCCCCCAGAGATACTGGCACACCCTCGCCTACGACGAAGACAGAGGAAAGATGGTCGTCTTCGGGGGCTCCGGGGCGACGACTCCCGTCCTGGATGACACCTGGCTCTACGATCTCTCGACTAACACCTGGGAGAGGTTGGACACGGAGGAGAAGCCTCCGGAGAGGGAGAGCTCCGCTTTGGTATATGATCCTGTCCACGAGAAGTTCCTCCTTTTCGGGGGGCTGAGGGATATCGGGGAGGCCCCCCTCAACGACCTCTGGATCCTCGACACCGCTGAGGGGACGTGGCGGGAGGCGTCCTCCGAACCCGTCTCAACGGATGGACAAGGAGGCTCCACTGAGCCGACCTCCGCAGAGGGGGAAGACGATGAACCCAGTCAAACCGGGATACCGGGGTTCCCACTACCATCGATAATCCTGAGTATTACACTTATCATGCTTCTTTTAGCTGGTGGAAGAGAGCCATTCAACAGGGGCACCAGCGCCC
>CAYONH010000302.1:0-2382 GCA_964405275.1 uncultured Candidatus Bathyarchaeia archaeon
AGGGGGCGCCCGAGGGTCCTCGTCATGAGGGCGTCGATGTCCCTGTCGAGGTAGCAGTTGAGGGCGTTGGCACCGCTGACGGCCATCGCCACCGCCGTGAGCCCGACGAGGAAGGTGTTCACGCCCCAATTGTAGCCTGAGTATGCCACCGATGCGAAGTAGGAGGAGGCGTAGAGGAGGAGCATCGCGAATAGAACTTTCGGCTTCGCTAGAACCCCGTAGTCATACGCGCTTCCCATCATCACACACTCATAGAATGCCCAGTTGCTTAGCCACCAGCTCGACGAGGTCCAGGACCTCTATGTCCACCTCGTGTTCCCTCGCGCTGTCCACGAAGGCAAGCTTGCAGGAGGGGCAGGCGGAGGTGATTATCTCTGCTCCCAGGGACTTAGCTTCATCCAACCGCTTCTTGGCTATGGCCAGCCGTGCCTCGTTGTTCGAGGCCTGGAGGAGACCGCCTCCACCGCAGCACCTGACGTCGATGCCGTGCTCGGCGAACTCCACCCAGTCGCTGGCGAGGTAGGCCAGGACCTTCCTGGGCTCATCGATGAGCCCGCCGAGGCGGGAGAGCTCGCAGGGGTCGTGGTAGATGACCCTCTCGTCGGTCTTCTTGGGCTTCAGCTCCCCGGACTCCAGCTTCTCAAGGAGGTACTCCAGGGTGTGGAGGACCTCGAACTTTAGGTCATGGCCGAGGAGCTTGGGGTACTCCCACTTGAAGACTCTGTAGCACCCTGAGCAGCCTGTGATCAGCCTCTTGACGCCCCTGGACTCGAGGACCTCGACGTTATGCTTTGCGTACTCCTTGGCGCTGTGCTCGTCCCCGGCGAGGAGCAGAGGGCTCCCGCAGCACCACTCGTCCTCCCCCAAGAGGGTCCAGTCCTCCCCTAGCTTGTTGAGTATTGAGGCCGTTGCGAATGCCACCTCGTGGTTGGCACCCTTGAAGGCCGTGGTGCACCCGACGAAGTAGGCTACCTCGGCCTCATCCTTCTCTGGTATCTCTTCGAGGTCGGTGAAGTCCGCCCAGTCGAGGCGCGAGTCGGGGTCGAGGCCGTAGGGGTTCTGGCTCTCGTCGAGCATCTCCTCGAGCATCCCCACTTTGCGGGGGGTCCCTTCGAGGTCGTGGACGACCTGCCTGACCTTGCTCCAGAGCTCGTGGGTCTGGATGCCGAAGGGGCAGACCTCCATGCAGCGTCCACAGAGGGTGCAGTTGAACGCGCTGTCCGAGAGCGCCTTAACCTCCTCGTCCGTGATGGGCCTGGGGCCCAGGATCCGCGCCCTCAGCCCGTGCTGCTTGTCGTAGAGCTTCACGGCCTTGGAGGACCTCACCCCCGGGGCGTGGCCGGGCTCCTCGGTCTCGGTGTAGACGGGGCAGTACTCCGTGCAGAGGGCGCAGTGGGCGCATGTGTCCAGCTCCATGAGCTGGCGCCTTGTGAACTTGCCCAGGGCCTCCTTGGCGTCTTTAGAGGTCATATTTTCTCCTCCTTGAGCCGTAGAGGGCCGAGGTGGCCACGCCGCTGATGGCGTGGACAAGCTTGCTCCAGGGGAGGTACATCACGAGGAGCTGCGTGAAGAGGACGTGCCAGAAGAACCAGTGGTGGCTGGGCACCTTCTCCAGGTGGAGGACGATGAGATTGGGTATGAAGACGACGCTGTAGGTCTCCGTGGGGATCGCCTCGGGCGGGAAGATCCTCATCCCCTGTCCCAGTATGCTGGTGATGAGCAGGATGACCAGGGCCCAGTAGTCGTTTGTCAGGGACTGCAGCTGCTTCCCCTCGAGGCGTGTCCTCCTGTAGAGGAGGTAGATCTGGGTCGCCAGGAACATCCATCCCATGTATAGGGGGAGGGTGTGGACCATGAACTCCGCGAAGCCGTGGCCGAGGACCTCGAACATGGAGGCAGACCAGAGGTGGAACCCCCTCATGTGGCCGAAGAGGATGCCCCCGGTTCCGATGTGGAAGAGGACGAGGACGACCCACATGAGCTTATCCGTCTTGTAGGTCTTCCTGAAGAGGACGACGTCGAGGACGACGTACTTTATTGCTGAGGGCCAGTGGAGGGGCGGGCCTTCGGGGCCCTTGGGGGCCGAGAGCCACCTCTGGAGCCTGTATGCGACGCCGAGGAGGAAAACGGCGATGGTGATGTAGGGCAGCTTGGTGACGAAGAAGGAGTATAATGCTGAAAGGGCTCCGTTCAAAGCCGTTCACGTTCCTCCTTCTATCTTGTCGGATGTATTTATTGCTTAAGCCCCTGGGAGGGGGATGCTGAAAGATTTAAATCTGGTCTAGTAATAATGGTGTTTCGAGTGGGTCCGTAGCTCAGCAAGGTTAGAGCGGTGGCCTCTTAAGCCATTGGCCGAGGGTTCGAATCCCTCCGGACCCGCCA
>CAYONH010000303.1:0-2379 GCA_964405275.1 uncultured Candidatus Bathyarchaeia archaeon
GGCACGACATCCTGAAGAGGCACAGCGACCTCGTCGGCGTCCTGACCCGGGAGCTCAGCGGGGACAGGCGCAAGAGGCTGTGACCATCCGGAAACTTCGTGCGAGCGTGCCATAGGATTTGGAGTGAAAGATATGAGGAAAGTAGTGATAGAGACCGAGAACCTGTCGAAATATTACGGAAAAGGCGAGGAGATCAAGGCGCTTGACGGCCTCAACATCGAGGTGTTCGAGGGGGAGACCTTCGGGCTTCTCGGCCCCAACGGGGCAGGGAAGACGACGGCCGTCCGGCTGCTCAACGGGATAATCAAGCCCTCGGGGGGCACCGCAAGGGTGAACGGCTTCGACATCATCCAGCAAGAGGACGAGGTCAAGCGGGTCACGGGGGTGCTCGCCGAGTCCCCCGGGCTCTACGAGAAGCTGAGCGCCCGAGAGTTCCTGGTATTCATGGGTGCCCTGTACGACGTCCCCGGCGACGTCCTGGAGGGGAGAATAGACGAGCTGCTCAAGCTCTTCGGCCTCCACGAGAGGGGAGACCACCTCATAGAGGGGTACAGCAGCGGGATGAAGCAGAAACTACTCATCGCGTCAGCCCTCATCCACGACCCGCCGATTCTCTTCTTCGACGAGCCCACCTCGACCCTGGACCCGAGAGCCGCCCACATGGTGAAGGGGCTCATCCAGGAGCTGGCTGACACGGCCGGGAAGACCATCTTCATGTGCAGCCATCTTCTGCCGGTGGTGGAGGAGCTCTGCGACCGAATAGGCATCATCAACAAAGGCAGGCTCGTCGCCGTGGGCACCATCGACGAGATCGTCGCCCAGTCGGGAGCGGGAACCCTGGAGGAGGCTTTCATCACCCTGACGGGCGGCCTCGCGAACGACGAGCTCCTCGCCTGGAGGGAGCAGGTTGCCCAGCCCTAAGTGGCTCGTGATCGCCAGGAACGAGTACTTGGCGAGCACCTGCAAGATCAGGAGGATCAGGCCGGTTCTACCGATCCTATTTATGGCGTCGGTCGCCGCATACACCTTCAAAGTCGCGCCCATGATCGTTGACCGCTACGTCGGGGACGTGGTCGCCCTGCTCCTGTCCCAGGCCGCCGTCTCCCAGGCGCGGGTCATCCTCGCATTCCTCTTCATGTTCTCCATCATGATCCCCATCCAGACAGCCCTGAGACAGGAGACCATGGGGCGCCTCGAGATCTTCCTTTCAGCCCCCATCGGGGCCGGGGACGTCCTCCTGGGGGAGTTCCTGGGGCAGCTGCCCTTCTACACCCTCGTCGCCTCCGCCTTGGCCGGCCTACTGGCAGCCATCATGGGATCCATGGGTTTCGGCGTCGCCCAGCAGGCCATCATCGTCCTTGTCTTCATTGTAACTGTCTTCTCGGGGCTGTGGACGGGGAACGTCATCGCCGCCGTGGTGAAGACGATGCTCGGGCGGTCTGCGAAGGGCAGGGACATCGGGAGGGCGCTGGCCATGGCGATAGCCCTCCCCATAACGTACCTGTACCACGCCATTGCGTACGGAGGCCTGCTCAAGGCCGTCGCCGACCCCGATGCCGGAGGCCTCCTCAAGGCCTCCCTGGCCCTGTTCCCCAGCTCCTGGGGTGGCGACGTGATCCTCCTCATCGCGAGGAACCCGGGGGGGCTCTTGGTCGACCCCCGCATCCTGATGGGCTTCGGGGGGGTGGTCGCCTACTTCGTCGGGATGCTCTGGCTGGGGGGGAAGATCGCGGATCGCGCCTACAGCCTGGAGCCGACCGCGTTGACCGCCACGGAGGTGGGGAGGGACGGGGCCTTCTACGGCGCGGTGCGGGCCCTAGGCGGGGGCGGCTCCTTCGGGGCCCTCCTGGTCTCCGTCTTCAAGGACTACGCTCGGAGGCTGGAGAACATCACCAACGTCTCCTGCATAGCCATGGTGCTGATTATGATGAACGTCTTCGTCACCCCCCAGTATCCGGCGGGGCCCGGGGAGCCCCCGGTTCCCCTGATGATAGCTCTGTTCATTCTCCCCGTCATCACGGTGATGGTTTCGGGGGACGTCACCCTCCAGGGGCGGGAGCTCCTCTTCATCTACAAGAAGGCCCCAGACGCGGTGTGGCGGTTCCTCAAGGCGATGGTGCTGAAGAGCTGGATCGTCGTGGTCCCCGTCGCTACAGGGACGGTCCTAGTCACCAGCCTCCTCCAGCCGGGTGCCACCTTCGCCGGGGTCCTGGTGAACACGGGGCTGATGGCCGTGTTCTCCACGGCGAACGCCGTCTTCGTCACAGGGCTCTTCCTGATGAACCCTGCCTTCTCGGATAAATCCCCCAAGCTTTTCCTCAACATCATCATCGCGCTCATCGGGGGTATTGCTTTGTTCGCAGCCTCACTCTACGTCTC
>CAYONH010000304.1:0-2378 GCA_964405275.1 uncultured Candidatus Bathyarchaeia archaeon
TCTCCCCGGAGGAGGAGGCCTACTGCAGGGAGAACAACTGGAAGTGCGCCCTCACGTTCAAGGCCCTCAACCGCTTCGAGAGGCCATACCCCATAAAGGAGTCCCTCCTCTCCGATGACCCCAGGAAGGGCAGCTTCCTCCACGCCGCCCGCCTCACGGAGGACCAGGTGGACGCCCTCCTCGATGCAGCCGAGGAATACCAGGAAAAGGCAGAAAAAGATTGACCGTGACGCAAGACCAAATCGTTCTAGGAAAAATGGTATAATTTGTCATGAGACAATGATTGCACTCATACTTATGATATCACATAAAATGGAGCATTTAGCTATATTTGACTAGGTCTCTGTTTAGCAGTTTGCTATGTTGTCTGTGCTATTTCGCCTTTACGGATCATTAGAGCATCCTTTGGAACAGATTCCGGTAAATATTCCAGCAGAGTTGACACGGTATTATAGTTAACCTCCACTAGTTCAATCCAGATGTAACCTTTTCCTTTAACGCCGCAACCAGTAACAATAACTCCTTTATCTCTTAGGGGGTCAATAATCTCCTGAATCTCTTCGTCCCACTGATCTAGCTGAGCTTTCGTGTATGAACACTTGCGGTAAATGACGGTCACAGTATCAGGGATGTTGAGTTCTCCATCTATTGTCGTCAGGGTCTCCGAGTCTGTTTTGGTTACTGAAAGGAAGAGAGTGTTGTTCGCGGGGTTGACATAACGGCCGCCATATACATCCCTTAAAACTGAACCAGCTCTTGAGGTTACAATGTTTTGGACTCTAGAGTCAAATGCCATAAAGATAGGATCATTTTCGGCTGTCTCTCCGGTTAACCAATCGGCTTTTTCAAGCGGTTCATTTCGCGCATCAACGTTCAATTCATCAAGGTTCTCATCAGGAACGTCAAGTTGTCCGGAAATAAAACCGATGGCGAGAACTGTAACTAGTAATACGACTATTAGTTGTATTTTATTGGTTTCCATATTAGATTCACACTTGAGATTGACTCATTAAGTGACAATATTAAATAACGAAACACCCAAAAATAAAAATTAGTATTATGCGTATTTTACTACCTCTTCATTCAGGGTTCTTATCAAACTAAGGGGGATTTGATACAGTTTCAAATTTACATTGAATTCTTCAACTGTAAAAACTCATTATTTACAGACTTCCAGGTTTTTTTTTACTTTAAGACCTTCAACCGGGAGGGGCATGCTCTACCCTCTGAAGGAGTCCCTCCTCTCCGAGGACCTCAGGAAGGGCAACTTCCTCCACGCCTCCCACCTCATAGAGGACCAGGTGGACGCTCTCCTCGATACAGCCAAGGAATACCAGGGGAAGACGGAAAACCCATAACTACACCCAGCCCCACATCCTAGGGGATGGGCCAGATTGCGGCGGTCATCAGCCGGAGGAGCACGGACGTCTCCGACGTAGTGAGGAGGATGCTGGAATACGCCTCCCCCTGCCCGGGAGACGCCCACGGCCTCGCATCCGAGAAGGGCGCCAGGGTCACAGCCAGAATCCCCGAGATCCCCGGTTCTCCCTCAATGCTGGGTCACAAGCATGTCAAGGTGAAACCCGAGGACCCCGCTCAACCTCTCGGCCAGCACGGATACACCATTACATACGAAGGCCGGATCTGGCACAGCTCAGACCCCTCAGACGCCAACGCCATCATGGAAACATTGGGTCCCGAACCTGGACGAGGAGCTGAGGCCCTCCTCGAAGAGAATTGTTCCCTGGCTCTCACCGTCCTCGACCATGGGAGGCTCCTGTGTGCGAGGGACACGATGGGACTCGTTCCTCTCTACATCGGGGAGAACGAAGAGCTCATCGCCGTGGCGTCAAACCGCAAGATGCTATGGACGGCAGGGCTTGACGCCCAGGCGATCCTACCGGGGCACATAACCGAGATTTCGGTGGAAGGCATTAACTCAGAACCTGTCAGTACAGTCTCCCAGCCCTCGACCACATTCCCATCAATGGACGACGCCGTGAAGACCTTGGACGCGCTGCTCACGAGGGCCGTGGAAGCCAGGTGCAGGGAAGCGTTCAAGGTAGCACTAGGCTTCTCCGGGGGCATCGACAGCAGCCTTCTAGCCCATTACGCGGATAAGGTGGGAGACCGTGTGGACCTCATATGCGTCGGGATGGAGGGAACCAGGGGCTTCGAGGCCGCTGAGAAGGCTGCAGACGCCCTCGACCTCCCTCTCAGGCTGGAGGCCTTCACTGCTGACGACGTGGAGGAGGACCTGGATGCTGTCCTCTGGAGCGTTGAGGAGGCCGACCCCATGAAGATCGGCGTGGGCCTCCCCATATACTGGGCGGCAAGGAGCGCGGCGGAGACCGGGCACAGGATCTTCATCTCCGGCA
>CAYONH010000305.1:0-2375 GCA_964405275.1 uncultured Candidatus Bathyarchaeia archaeon
CTCCTGAAGCTCCTGTCGCCCCTCATCCACTGCGATGTTAAGGAGTCAGCTGAGTCTACCTCAGACGGTGCCCCCTGAGCCACGATCTTGCCCCCCTGAGAGCCGGCCCCCGGGCCCATGTCGATGATGTGGTCGGCCGACCCGATGACGAGGGGGTCGTGCTCCACCACTACAACGGTGTTACCCGCGTCCCTCATCTCGGCTAGGGCGTCGAGCATCGCGTCCACCTCCGAGGGGTGGAGCCCCCTGGTCGGCTCGTCGAGGAGCACCGTGAGGCTCGTGAGACCGCTCCCCAGGAGGCCCGCGAGGCGGATCCTCTGGGCCTCGCCTGCTGAGAGGGTGCCCGAGACCCTGTCGAGGTGGATGTAGCCCAGGCCGACCTGGATGAGGAAACGGAGGCGCCTCCTGATGACGTTTAGGCTCTCCTCGGCGTAGGGGTCCCTATCCGGGGGGCGGACAGTGTCCAACACCTCCACCAGCCCGGTGAGGGGCATCGTGTTCATCTCGTGGACGTTGAAGCCCCCGACCCTGACAGCGAGGTACTCAGGCCTCAGCCTGGCTCCTCCGCATCCAGGGCAGGTCTCGGAGTCGGTGTACGTGCCCCCGATGTCCCAGTCCCTGACCCATCCGTAGAAGCCTGGGAAGACCCTCGTCTCAGTCCTGACCCTCCCCGTGGGGCTGTGGTAGGTGACCGTCAGGGGCTCACTGTCCCCGAAGAGGAAGGCCTCGCGGGCTTCGGCTGCCATCTCGTCCCAGGGAGTGTCCGCCGGGTCGAAGCCGTAGCGCTCGGCGAGGGCCTGGACGACGTAGTAGCCGCCGTTCCCTGGCTTGCAGAGATAGCCTTTCGGGAAGAAGCCGGGGGAGTGCATTGCGCCCCCGCAGAGGGGGAGGTCGGGGTGCACGATGAGCTTACTCGGGTTGGGCCTCTGGAGGGTGCCGACGCCGCTGCAGGTGGTGCAGGCCGCGGCGTAGTTCTGGGGGGAGAAGTGGCGGGGGCGTGCGATAGGAGCCGCTGCGCCGCAGCTGGGGCACGTCCACGAGTCGCCTCGGTCCATCAGGGAGCCACACTCGGTGCACTCCCTCTCCCCCATGGAGGAGAATAGGACGGCGAGGTGGTGCCAGATCTCGGTGGCGGTGCCCACCGTGGAGCGCCTGTTGTAGAGCCTGTCGCTCCTGGACCGTCCGGTGAGGCGCCCCTCAGGGGTCACTGCCACGGTCACCCCGAGGCCTGTGACGGACTCCACGTCGGCGGCCGCGCCCTCCTTCGTCCCCTGCCGCTCGTAGAGAGAGAGGGTCTCCAGGAACCTGCGCCTCGCCTCTGCCTCCAGGACGTCCCCCACCAGGCTCGACTTGCCAGAGCCCGAGACGCCGGTCACCACGGTCAGCTTCCCCTTGGGAATGTCGACGTCGATGTCCCTCAGGTTGTGGACCGAGGCCCCCCTGACCGAGATGCTGTCCGAGGGCTCGTATCCCCCGACATCCCTGAAGGACCTGGGATGGATGTCCTCCTCCTCCCTGAGGGCGCGTCCAGTGGCGGACTCGGTTGTCTCCGTCAGCCCGCTGGGAGGCCCTTCGTAGATGAGGTGCCCTCCCTCGGGCCCTGCGCCTGGGCCCAGATCGACGACCCAGTCCGCCGCACGTATCACGTCGGTGTTGTGCTCCACGACGACAATGGTCGCCCCAGCCCTGACGAGCCTGTCCAGCACCTTCAGGAGGCCGTCCAGGTCCCTCGCGTGGAGGCCCGTCGAGGGCTCGTCCAGCACCAGGAGGCTCCTCTCCAGCCTCCGCCTCCCCAGGTACTTGGCCAGCTTGACCCGCTGAGCCTCGCCGCCGGAGAGGGTTGGAGAGGGCTGACCCAGCGCGATGTAGCCCAGGCCGATGTCCGCCAGGGCTCGGAGGATCCTCTCGGCGGACCTCCGCTTAGCGTCCGGGAGCCTCCCACCCTCCAGGAGGAGGGGCATCACCTCCGAGATTGGAAGGCTGTAGAACTCTGCGATGCTGAGGCTGCGCCCGTTGAAGTCCACCCTCGCGGCGAGGACCTCCTCGGAGAACCTGCGCCCCTCGCAGTCCGAGCAGGGGATCCACGTGGAGGGAAGGTAGCGCATCTTCACCTCGACGGCCCCGATGCCCTTGCAGGTCGGGCAGGCCCCCTCAGGCCTGTTGAAGGAGAAATGGGAGGCGGAGAGCCCCGTCTCCGAGGAGTAGTGGTCCCTGATGATGTCCGAGAGCTTCGTGTAGGTCGCGGGGTTCGACCGGGGATTGCGGCCGATGGGGCTCTGGTCCACGAGGACGGGCCTGGGCTTGGGGCCCTCCAACGCCCCGCAGCCCCTCGGCTCCCCCTCCCTCAGGGAGGCTACTAGGACGTCCTCCACCAG
>CAYONH010000306.1:0-2365 GCA_964405275.1 uncultured Candidatus Bathyarchaeia archaeon
CTCGACTAGGCGCGAGCTACGATCTACCCCTGATTTACGCAGGCAACAACCTTCTTCATAGGCAGATCGAGACCCTGATGAAGGACAAGTTCGCCGTCTCCATCGTTGAGAATCTAAGACCCGTCCTGGAGGAGGAGAACACGGAGCCCGCCCGGAGGGCCATCCACGAGCTCTTCATGGAGCACGTGATGAGCCACGCTCCAGGCTACACGGAACTCATGGAGTGGACGGACCTGGACATCATGCCTACACCCGCAGGAGAAGGCATGGGTATGCAGCTCATAGCGCGGGTCGAAAATTCCAACGTCCTGGGAGTCGGCCTCGGAGGCGCCACGACGAACGTGTACTCCATATTCGACGGCAGGTTCGTCCGTAGCGTCAGCGCCAACCTCGGGATGAGCTACAGCGTGAGCAACGTCCTGAAGGAGTCCGGGATCGAGAACATAATCAGATGGATCCCGTTCGACCTAGACGAGGACACCCTCGAGAACCTGCTGAGGAACAAGATGATCAGGCCGACAACCATCCCTCAGACCCTCAAGATGCTGCTGGTAGAGCACTCGGTTGCCAGGGAGGCCCTGCGGCTCGGAATGGAGCACCATAAGACCATCGCGGTCAGGCTCAAGGGGGTCAGGAAGGCCCAGAGGATGATCGGCGAGATGATGGAGTACACCCTCCAGGACTCTTACATCGACATGATGAAGATCGACGTTATAGCAGGAACCGGGGGCCTGCTCTCACACGCTCCGAAGAGGATCCAGTCACTGCTGATCCTGACAGACGCCTGGCAGCCAGAGGGCGTGACGAGGTTCTACCAGGACAGCGTCTTCATGATGCCCCACCTCGGCGTCCTCTCTACGGCATACCCAGATATAGCCTGGAACGTGTTCGACAAGGACTGCCTAGTCAGGATAGGCTCCGTAATCGCTCCCAAGGGAACCGCGCATTTTGACGATAAAGTGCTCCACGTACAGATGAAGATGCCGGACGGCTCCGTCGTGGAGAAGGAAATGGTCTACGGAGACATCGCCAAGATCCCCCTAGGAGAGGGGATGAAGGCCGAAACAGTGCTGACCCCTGCCCGCCACTTCGACATAGGTGCTGGAGAGGGAAGAGTGCTTGAGACCACCGTGGAGGGAGGCATCGAAGGGGTGATCATCGACACAAGAGGCAGGCCCTTGGTCATACCCGAGGACCCAGCTGAGAGGAAGAGCACACTTCTGAAGTGGTATGGTGCCCTCGATCTGTATCCAATGGACAAGATCTCTAAGATTCAGGGGTGAATTGAGAATGACAAAAGAAGAATCCGTTGATCAAACCGCTGAAGAGGCTCATGCCTACACTCCCGGTCTCAAGGTTAAGAGAAGGATGATCGTCGAGAAGACCCGCAGGCTCCCCATTGAGGGAGAGGTGCTCATTGAGAAGGGTGCCAAGGCCGATTTCGAGACCATCGTCGCGAAGACGGAGATCCCCGGAGACCCTCTGATCATCAGGGCCGATGAACTCCTAGGGCTTCCCACTAGCGACGTACCCACGTTCTTCATCAAGAAGATCGGCGAGGAAGTTGAGGAGGGCGAGGTCATCGCACGGTATAGCGCGTTCTTCGGCCTCGTGAAGAAGGAGCTAAAGGCTCCTGTCAAGGGAACGATTGAATCATACTCTGATACCACCGGACAGATGATACTCCGTTCGGCCCCGATACCCGTCGTGGTCAACGCTTACATCCAGGGCCAAATAGAAGAGATCATCCCAAGGGAGGGGGTCGTCATCAAGACGGAGGCGGCCTACCTGCAGGGTATCTTCGGCATCGGCGGAGAGAGGCATGGGATACTCCACATGGTAGCTGAGTCGCCTGACGAGACGTTGACGGAAGACAAGATCAACCCTGAGCACAAAGGGATGATCCTCGTGGGGGGAAACTTGGCTACATACGGGGCCCTCATAAAGGCCATCGAGTACGGTGTGAAGGGCATCATCGTTGGCGGCATAAAGGGGAGGGACATCAGCAAGCTCCTCGGATACGAGATCGGCGTAGCCATCACAGGGGAGGAGGACATCGACCTTTCCCTGATAGTCACAGAGGGCTTCGGGGAGATGGACATGTCCCACAGAACGTTCAACCTCCTGAAGGACTTCGAGGGAAAGCAGACCGCAATAAACGGCACAACTCAAATCAGGGCAGGCGTCCTCAGACCGGAGGTCATCATTCCCTACGATCAGGATGAGAGTGGATCTTACACGGATGAGCCGGAGCTCAGCGGCGGGATGAAGCCGGGAACCCCCGTCCGAATCATCGCCGATCCCTACTTCGGAAAGATAGGGACCGTAACCAACCTTCCAGTGCAGCTGCAGATCGTGGAGACGG
>CAYONH010000307.1:0-2351 GCA_964405275.1 uncultured Candidatus Bathyarchaeia archaeon
ATGAGGAGGGCGTTCTTCTCCTCCTTCAGCTCCACGATCTTCCTCTGGAGTTCAGACAATTCCGACGTTCCCAACGCTATTCCTTCTTCACCATCTCTATCTCGAGCTTGACGTCGAGGGCCCTCACGGAGTGGGTGAGGCTCCCCATGGAGATTATGTCCACCCCCGAGGCCGCGTACTCCCCGACGTTCTCCGGTGTGATGCCCCCACTCGCCTCATAAACCCTTCCCTCCCTGAGGCCCAACTCGGAGAGGCGTGCGAGGCATCTCCCGATCTCCCCTGGGGGCATGTTGTCGAACATTATGATGTCGGCCCCGGCCTCCGCAGCCTCAACGGCCCCCTTCAGGCTCTCTATCTCGATCTCGATCATCTTGGTGAAGCTCACGGCGCTCCTCGCCGCCCTCACGGCCTCCGTGATCGAGGGCAGCAGGGCGAGGTGGTTGTCCTTGATCAGGACGCAGTCGTCAAGCCTGAACCTGTGGGTGTCTCCCCCACCCAGGACAACAGCCTTCTTGTCCAGCTCACCAAATCCGGGCAGTGTCTTCCTGGTGGCCGCGATCCTTGTGCTCGGATTCACCTTGGAGACCTGTGATGCGATCTTCGAGACGGTGGTGGCTATCCCCGCCATCCGTCCCAGGATGTTCAGAGCGGTCCTCTCCCCGGCGAGGAGGGCCTTCGCTGGTCCACTGATCTCCATGAGTGTCTGGTTCTTTGAGACGCTGTTCCCGTCCCTCATGATGGCGTTGACGTCGCAGCCCAGGATGCGGAATATTGCTGCTACCTCATCCAGCCCGGCCGCCACGCCGTCCTCCCTGAAGTAGAGGCGGCCCTTCGCCATCTGGCCGTCGTCGATGAGGGCCTCGGATGTTATGTCCCCCCATCCTATGTCGTCCTTGAGGAACTCCCTGAGCCTCTCCTCCACAGATAATTTTGCACCCATGCCTCACAGCTCCGTCAAGAGTTTTACAATCAACACCATATAGGTCCTTTTATTTCTTCTGAACGCAGTGGGATTGCGGAGGCCCGGTCTCAAGGCGATTCTCGCCTACGCGGTATTCGCTTATACTAATTTCAGGCATGAGCCCCCAGAGTGAACCCGCGCCGTCATCTTCTCCCGACGTAGATACCGTACCAGAAGTACTCCTCCAGGTTCTCCAGGACTCAATACCCAGGGCACCCCCCTTCCTGTTTAAAGCATCCACGTCGTCCGGCCCTTATTCATGAAATCGCTCGGGTAAGGCGTTGCATCTCTGAAGCTTGTTAAAATTGGATTCAATATTTTCAGAAAGAGTAAGACCTATAATATAGGTGTGGGAGTCCATGGGAGCGTTCACCGGAGGGGTGGAGCGGCCCACGGAAAAGGACAGAGCATATCTCATAGCGGTCGGTCTTCTGTTCGTCGAGCTGCTGGCAGGCGTCGTCTGGGGCATCCAGAGGGGGCTATCATCCCTCTTCGCCAAGGATATACTGATGATCGCCTCCTTCACCCAGATCGGCATGGTGACATCGGTCTTCGGACTCACCAAGGCCATCACCAACCTCTGCATGGGTGCCCTCTCCGACCGCGTCGGGAGGAAGCCCGTCATCGTCGTCGGAGCCATCGTCGCGGCTCTCGGCGGCATGGTGATCGCCTCAGCGGATCAGTTCACCGGGATGCTCCTGGGCACAGCACTCATCGGCCTCGGCGGCGGCAGCACCTTCGTCGGCATCATGGTGGCGATGACGGAGGCGATCCCCTCCAGGATCGGCCTCGCGATGGGCCTATTCCAGCTCGCTGCCTACGGGGGATCGACCCTGGGTACCTCCTTGGCGGGGTACCTCGCCGTCTCCTACGGGCTCAGGCAGCCCTTCACGGTCCTCACGGCCATCTCCGCCGTCGGCGCCGTCGCGGGTTTCCTGCTCATCCCCGAGACCAACGGCTTCGTCCACGAGGAGAGAACCAGACCCAAGGAGAGGGTGAAGATCACCTCCTACGCCAAGCAGCTGGCGCCCATGTACTTCGCCGGCTTCAGCAGCAAGATCATGGACAGCCTCGTCGTCTCCTTCCTCCCCCTCTACCTGACGGGGCTGGGGATGGGCATCGACAGGGTCGCCACGGTGATGTCGGCGTTCACCTTCTCGTGGGCCCTCCTCCAGCCCGTCACAGGCCACGCCTCCGACAGGGTCGGAAGGAAGAGGATCATCGTCGTCGGCCTCGCCTGCTCGGTGATAAGCGTAGTCACCTTCACCTTGACGGGGGGCTTCACCCTCCTCGTCGCCTGCTCCCTCCTCCTCGGAGTCGAGGCGGCCCTCTTCTACACCCCCCTCGTCGCCATGGTCAGCGACATCGCCCCCTCGGAGCTGGAGGGCAC
>CAYONH010000308.1:0-2342 GCA_964405275.1 uncultured Candidatus Bathyarchaeia archaeon
CGACGACGACGTCCTGGACGTAGTCGGTCATGCCGCTGAGGAAGATGTCGGACATCTGCTGGGGCTGGAAGAACCTGCGGATGTCGATGTCTCCCTCGGTGAAGATGCCGCGGCGTCCCAGGTCCTCGAGGCGCATGATTACCCGTGAGATGCGCTCCTTGCCCTCCGCCTTCTGGGCCTCCATCTCCGCCTCAAGGTTGTCGATGATGTCCTCCAGGGTGTACTTGGGATTCTCCGCGCGCGCCTTCCGGACGGCGCGGCGTAGTAGGATGGTCTGGAGGCTGCCTGTGATCCTAGCGAGGGCGAGGAGCTCGGGGAGGCTGCAGCCTGAGACGCTGAGGCGGAGGGGGACGACGTGGGGTGCCTCGTAGGCCTCGGCGGACTCGGGGCGGTAGACTGTGACCTTGTCGTGGAACTCGTCGCTGAGGCGGCCCTCCGGGTCCTGGGTCATGTTCGCGTAGTCGCCGTGGGCGTCGATGACGAGGACCGTGGCCCCCTGCCGGAGGAGCTCCTCGATGATGCGGCCGGCGAACCAGCTCTTCCCGTAGCGGGTCATGGCGAGGATGGCGGTGTGCCTGTGGAGCTCCCTGCCGCTGATGGGGATCTTCACGGACTCCCTGTGGAGGAGGTGGCCCACGTCGAGGGGAAGGTCCTGCTCCTGAAGGGTGAAGAGCTCCTTGAGGAGATCGTCTGTGGCCCTCTTCACGGGGGTTCCGGGCATCGGGGGGGTGCGGGGCCTCCGGACGTCGCGCCTCCCATGCTCCTCGTGGATGTAGCCCAGTATCTTGACCGAGGCGATCACCTGGAGCATCTCGTCTCCGAGGCCGATCTCCCTCTGCTTCCAGACTGCGGCGGGGGTGGTGCGCTGGTCGTAGAAGGGGTGGCGACTGTAGAGGCTCTTCACCTGGCCCAGGACGTCGACCTTCTTCGCCGTGCCGTTGGGGAGCTGCTCCTCGAGCTCTATCTGGACGTACTCGTAGCTCCGGGGCTTGGCCTCGGGGCTGGCGATGTTGAACTCGAAGAAGTTTGGGTTCGCCTGGCCGATTATCACTCCGTACTCAGTCATCAGTCTATCTCCCTCAGGGACCGTCGGGTGCCCCGTATGTCGAGTCCCGCCTCCTCGAGGCGGCGGACGATGAAGGGCTCGTACCTGCTCGTGTAGAGGTTCCTATCGAAACGGGCGAGGGTATCCGTCTGCTTCAGGGGGAGGTTGTACTCGACGTCGTTGCAGTACCAGTGGAGGAGGTGGTTCAAGACCTTTTCGAGGGGCCCCGCCTCGCCCTCGTGGAACCTGTTCCCAGCCTGGTTTATCCAGGGCTCGTCGTGGCCCAGGCTGTGGGCGGCGAGGTCGACCCTGAAGGGGCGGGCATCCGCGGTGGGCTTCCAGTATGTGGTGGCTACCCCGGGGCACTGGAAGAATGTGCTTATGGAGGTGATGATGGACTCGGCGGTCTCCTGGGGGAGGGTTCTCCGTATGCGGGTGTAGAGGGCCGGGGCGTTCTCCCGCCCGTAGTAGATGGAGGGGGCGAGGAGCAGGGGCCGGGTGTATCCCTCAGCGGGAGCGCACACGTCGACGAGGTGGGTGTCGCACAGGGGGCGGGCGTCGAGGAAGGGCTTCAGGGCCTCCCGGTCCGCTGCGTCCCAGGCCTCCATGCGGAAGCCGAGGTCGAGGGGGGTAGGTGCGTCCTTGAGGAGGGTTGCGGTCCTGCTCAGCCCGGCGTCATGCAGGGCCCTCCTGAGGAGGTGCATGTGGAGGTAGAAGACGGTGGAGTCCTTGGAGACGGCGGCGAGGGGGAAGCCGTTTTCGTACGCCAGCCGGCGGAGGTCGGCGAGGCTCGTGAAGAAGTCCCGGAGGAGCACGGGGTGGTGGCGGTACTCGCGGATGGCGTAGGGGAACCGGGCGATGTAGAGGCTGCCGTCCAGGAGGACCAGGGGCCTCAGGCCTCGGTCCAGGGCCTTCCGGGCCGCCTGAGCTGCCGCGTCGTACTCGGCGATGATGCGGGCGTATCCCGGGATGAACCCCCTGTCTCGGTTGTCGTAGGTGTCCTTGACGTTGATCTTGACAGTCTTGGTGAGAGTAGGCTGCTGCCCGGGGGTGTGGGTGATGGCGAGGGCCCGGGCGACGGCGATGAATCCCCCGTAGGCGTACCGGGACTGCTGGACGCCCCCGTCGACGGAGATGAGGGCGTGGGGGCGGTCGTCGGTGTCGGCTTCGTGGGGTGTCCAGTGCTTCAGGAGGGTGTCCTGGAGGGCGGGGGGCGCCCCGGGCTCCTCCTGGTCGGCCTGGAGGTCCCTGGTGACCCGCTCCAGCTCTGTGTAGAACTCGTCGAAGAATAGGTCTC
>CAYONH010000309.1:0-2340 GCA_964405275.1 uncultured Candidatus Bathyarchaeia archaeon
TACTGGGCGGCAAGGAGCGCGGCGGAGACCGGGCACAGGATCTTCATCTCCGGCAACTGCGCTGACGAGGTCTTCGGGGGATACCAGAAGTATGTTCGGGAGTACGCATCGAAAGGCGACTCTGTCAGGGAGACCATGTACTGGGACGTCGCCTCCTCCCACGAGGTCAACTTCGAGAGGGACTACAAGATCTGCTCAGACCTGGGACTGGAGCTGAGGCTGCCCTTCGCCGACATCGATGTGGTGAGGTACGGGCTCTCCCTCCCAACCGAGCTCAAGCTGTCGAAGACCCCCGCCTCACCAAGGAAGCTGATACTCAGGGCACTGGCCAGGGAGAAGGGCTTCCCGGATGAGCTTGCCGACAGGCCCAAGAAAGCCGTGCAGTACTCCACGGGCGTGAATAAGGTCCTCCAGAAGCTGGCGAAGGCGGAGGGTAAGAAACTACGCGTCTTCTTGGCTGAGAGGTTCGCGCGGGTGAAGGAGAATATGCTCGGGGAGACGTATGATCGATGAACCCCGAGGAGAGGATGCGACGGGTCGCCCAGCTCCTGGAGGAGGAGTACGGGGCAGAAGAGCAGGGGGAGACCGGAAGCGGCGATCCCTTCAGGACCCTGATAGGCTGCGTCCTCTCCCACAGGACCAGAGACGCCAACACCGTCAGGGCTGCCGAAGCCCTCTTCAACGTTGTCGCCACCCCAGAGGAGATCCTTAGCCTCGAACCAGACGAGCTCAAGACCCTCATCAGGTGCTCAGGGTTCTACAACCAGAAGGCGAGGAACATCACAGCCATCTGCCAGGACCTCGTCATCAGCCACGGCTCCAGAGTCCCAGATGACAGGGAGACCCTTATGAGCCTCCGCGGGGTCGGCCCCAAGACCGCCGACATCGTCCTCAGCCACGCCTTCAACGTGCCAGCCATCGCGGTGGATGTCCACGTCGCCCGTGTAGCCCGGAGGCTGGGCCTCGTAGAATCCAGGGCTGGGCCAGAGGAGGTCAAGGCAGTCCTGGAGCAGCTCGTCCCACCTGAGAGGTACAGGTTCATCGACAACGGGTTCGTGAGGCATGGAAAGGCGTACTGCAGGAAAACCAACCCCAGATGCGGGGAGTGCCCACTGAGGGGGGTATGCGGGAACCCGCAAGATTAGAGGTTAGAGCCCTTCCTTCTCGAAGAGCCTGGTGGCCTCAGAGGTCCGGCGGAGGCACTCCATCGCCGTCTCGTAGCTGGGCCATCCGCCGAGGCCGCACTCGGGGCCCACCATGGGAACCTTCTCGACCCCGAAACGCTTGACCACCTGCCTCAGCCTCGCCAGCCCGGCTTCCACCTCCTCGAGGAACACCATCGGGTCCACCTCCCCCCTCCTAATCTGGGTCCAGGTGTCCCCTACCCTCTGCTCAACGTCCTCCACGACGCCCTCCCTCCTGAGACGGGCCTCGATGAGGTCGTCGAACTGGTTGTGGAAGATGCTCGCCTTGAGGCGCTTCCCCGTCTCCTCGAGGCGCCTCGACGTCGCGTCCTGGGAGTACAGGGGGTCCCCGATGTGGGCCTGGACTAGGTCCAGGTGATCCACCTCCCAGAAGAGGTCGTCAGATGTGTCGTGGAGGTGGATGCTCGTCTCCGAGCCCTTGGAACTGGCGGCACTGCAGATCTCCTCCCAGGCAGCCCTGAGGGACTCCCGCCCCTCTGAGCCGTAGTCCAGCAGGGGATCGTTGAGGAAACCAATGACAGGCTCATCAATGCAGACAAGGGCCACCCCGCTGTGTCTACTATCGTAGACCGACTGGGAGACTATCTCTGCGAGGCCGTGCCCCAGCTCCTCGAAGAGCCTCGCGTTCTTACCCTGGAAGAAGGAGGCGAGGGTGTATGGGCCGGTCACGCAGATCTTAAGCCTGACCCGGTCGACGCCGGCCTCGTCCCTGATCCTCGAGGCGTTCTCACGGATGACATCGACCTCTGGGATGGATGCCCCCGGCTTCGCCGTGACCTCCCTGAGGGCCACGTAGCCCCCCTCAACCTTCTCGACGCCCCTGAGGAGCTCGAAGAACATCTCGTTCATGTCCCTGAACTGGGGGTAGTTGGGGACGGTGAGGCCCGCCCCAAGTTTGTCCACGGTGGCGGAGACCACCTCCTCTTCGAAGACCTCGGAGGACTCATCCCGGGCGCCTATGAGGGAGAGGAGGGAGCCCTGCCTCCTAGCCCCCTCGCAGATGACGGACTCCTCCACCCTCAGGGGGAGGCTGCCGATGTCATAGGTCTCGAGCATGGGTCCCCCCGCTACTTTATGTTAACTTTCCCGTTGGCGAGGTCCATGCAGAACTCGTCGAGGCGGTCGAACTCGCTCG
>CAYONH010000310.1:0-2337 GCA_964405275.1 uncultured Candidatus Bathyarchaeia archaeon
TTTCTAGGGCTCCTACGAATTCGTGGCACACATTTCAGAGCCAAAAAGGTCTAGCTCAGCAACGTTAAAAACGCGTGTAATAAACGCCCACGATGCTCCGCATGCTTCCCTGCGTATGATCTATCCTGGAAACCAGAGCTCCAGCTCGGCTCGCGCCTCCTCAGGATTCCCAGATGCATGGACGAGGTTCTCGCAGGCCCTCTCTTCCTCCGTGCTCTTGGACAGCGAATCCACCCCATAGTCTCCCCTGATGGTCCCCTTCTCTGCTGTGAGTGGATCAGTGTAGCCGGTGACCCTGCGGACCGCCTGAATCGCCCCTTCCCCCCCGATCCTCATGGCGAGGACGGGTCCCCTGGTGAAGTAGACCCTAAGCCTCTCCAGCACCTTCATCCCATGGGCCACCGGATCGGTTATCCCCGAGGTGGCCTTCTGGGCCTTCTCACCGAGGCCCCTAGCCATGGAGGAGGGGTAGTGCTTCGTGATCATCTCCTCGCCCACTTTGGTTATATGGAGGTCCAGAACCTCGAGGCCGGCCTCTTCGTATCGCTGGATTATGCTCCCGATGAGCCCACGCTCCAGAGCGTCCGGCTTGAGTATAACCAGTGTCTCCTCGTACATTTGATCAGCTTCAGAGGGTGCATCTTGCGTTTAAAGGGTTGTCTCGTCAACGTCTGACGTAGGCCTTGGTCCACTTGAGCTTCCGCGGGTCCCTTTTCAGCACCAGCGTGTTCTTCCGGCACTTGCTTGAGCAGAACCTGAGGAGCCTGCCGTCACGCCTGACGAAGTTGATGCCCGTGCCCGGGGGGATGTCATGTCCGCAGAAGCTGCACTTGAATACCTGGGGCATATCTTTTCCCTACCTGATCTTCCTGGCCTCTCTCTCGGTGTCCCTGAGTAGGAGGATGTCGTCGATCCTAACGGGTCCCTTGACGTTCCTCGTGATGATCCGCCCCTTGTCCCTGCCATCCTCGACCCTGACCCTGACCTGTATCACCTCACCGGTGAGCCCCGTCCTACCTAGAATCTGTATGACGGTGGCAGGGGTCAGGAGCTCGGACTCTCGGGACATCCTACTTGACTATCTCCTTGAGCTTAGCGAGGATCTCGTTCATGAGCTCCTCAGCGTCTCCGGGCTCCTCGATGGCGGCCGCAGATGAGCCGACTGCGAGGCCCACGGCCTGCCCGATGCGCAGCTTCTCGGGGACGTAGACGTAGGGGGCGCTCCTCTCGTCGCAGAGCAGCGGGAGATGGGCGACTATCTCGGGAGGGTCGACGTTCTCCGCCACTAGGACGAGCTTCGCTCTCCCTCTCTCGATGGACTTTGTCGCCTCGTTGGTGCCCTTTCTGATCTTCCCTGACTCGTGCGCGATCTTTAGAGCCTCATAGGCCGCCTCGGCGACCTCCTTAGGAACCTCGAACCTTACGTAGAAAGGTTTCGAAGGATCTACATCTGGTGTAGACATATCATTTCCTTCCAGTGTGCATACCCTTTAACCGGATGTCTATTTTTAAACCTTGTGGCAACGGGGACAATATGAGCGGATCTTGTCTCATCTAGGGGTTATCTGTGGGCGAAGTAGGCGGAGAAGGGCTTCACACTGTCGACCCGTACGAACCCGAAGCGTTCGAACTGGATCATATCGTCCACCTTGAGGTCCATGCAGGCTGTCTCCGCTAATCCATTTGCCTTGGTTGCGTCTGGCATTACCACGCTGGCCTCGACGCCCTCCCCGTCGGGTAACCAGTGGATGAAGGTGGCACCTTTTCCCCTGGCCTCCTCATGGTCGCTTGAATGATATCGGGCCTTGATGCTGGAACCTGTTTCGACTACCTCGACGTTCATTAGGCCCATCAGCCTGACGATGCCTGACTTCTCCATCTTCTCCGCGTCTTCTTTCGAGATCTTGAAGCTCGCAGCGCCATTCTTGGGGTCGATCGAGTAGTCCCTCGTCCCCCTTTCCGGGTGATCCGGGTGGAGGAGTAGCTTAGCTGACGCCTCACCCTTGATGTCGACGACGTCTAAGGTGATCGGATCTCTGACAAAGAAGTACCTGTTAGCCTGCGACTCTATGTTCCTGCGGTTCACTGAGGCCACCTGTGCCCAGCTCAGGGTGGCATTGATGGGTTTCGGGCCTACCTGGATCATTATCTCTCGGATCGTCTCGGGCTGGAGGCCGCGCCGCCTGAGGGCCTGCAGCGTGCCGAGGCGGGGGTCATCCCAGCTATTGTAGAGCCCTTCCTCCAGGCCGGCCCTGATTACGGATTTACTGAGGACTCCTACCTCGAGGCCCAGCCGTCCAACGTTGATGACCTCGGGGTAGTCCCATCCCATGTGCC
>CAYONH010000311.1:0-2329 GCA_964405275.1 uncultured Candidatus Bathyarchaeia archaeon
CGATGCTCAAAATATTGATATCCTCAAGAATTGAGTAGGTGGTATGCCTGAGGTCGACAGGGGATCACTCCTAAGGGTGCTCTACCTCTCCATCTTCCTGACGTCCACAGGCCTAGGAACCAGCACATTCCTGCTACCAGTCTACGCTGAGACACTGGGAGCCACATACATGGACCTGGGCAGGATAGGCGCCGCCGGCAACGTGTTCTACTTCCTTGGGACCCTCGTGACGGGCTTCCTCCTAGATCGCTATGAGAGGGTCAGCCTGTACCTGGTGTTCACGCTGGGCGGCGCAGCGACAATATTCCTGTTCAACTTCGCTGACAGCATACCCCTGATAACATTGATGAGGCTCCTGCTAGGCGTCTTCTCAGCCGCCTTCTGGGTGACAGCCAGCACCCTGACCGCAGATATTTCGCCCACGGATAAGCTGACCCAGTCTATGGGCAGGTACAACCAGGCATGGATCCTGGGGTTCACAGTCGGCCCCCTCATCGGAGGACAGATAATCAGCGCCTACGGATACGGCGTCTTCTTCCTCAGCCTGGCCTCAGTGATCGCACTCAGCTTCATCACCATATTCCTGAAGATGAGAGGCCAGATAAGCCTCGTCAACACGTCTCAGAAGGAGCACCAAGGGCTAGACAAGCTCAGAGGGGCACTGCGTGGGTACCTGACGCTTATACCTTACACACTGATCCTGGGTATCTACATGGCCATCATGCCGGGACACATGAACGCGGCTGGGCTCGCCTCCGCGACGATTGGCCTCCTGATCACCGCCACCAACGGGGTGAGAGGCGTCGCATTCATGAACGTTGAGCGCCTTGTAGAATGGGGCCACACGAAGTCAATCGCAGTCGCCGCATCCATCCTGGCCGCATCAATGTTCCTCGCAACAAAGGCTTCGGACACACCGAGCTTCGCAATACCGTTACTGCTCTACGGGATCGGCTCGGGGATCGTCACCCCCGTCGCCCTCGACTGGATAACGAAGAGGACGCCGAGGGAGGTTCTGGGCACGGCGATGGGGGCTCACGAGGGCATCTACGGCGTGGGGATGTGCCTGGGGCCCTTGGCCGGAGGGTTCCTGGCTGACGCCTACGGCCCATCCACTCTCTACCTGGCCTTGGTAAGTGTCGCCCTCGTGATGATGCCCTTGACCTGGAGGATGAGGGACGCCGGTTGACGCCACAATGGATCCTCCATCCTGAGGCGCAGATCTAACCACACGAAAGTCTTCGAAGACACCGATAGTTTTTGATACTACTCCGATTAGACTGAGATAACATGAGGAACTTCGTCAAGCGGAAGCTCAAGGCCGGAAAGCCCTCCGTGGGCACCTGGGTGAGCGTAGGACACCCGGACGTCACAATGTACCTCGCCGACATGGGCTTCGACTGGATCGTCTGCGACATGGAGCACGGCCCCTTCGGAGTCGAGACATACCACCACATGGTCCAGGCCATGCTCTACAACAGGGAGAACTGCATGCCCATGGCCCGCATCCCCTACCACGACCTCATCTGGTACAAGAAGGCCCTCGACGCAGGCGCCATGGGCATCGTCACGCCCCGCGTCGAGACCAAGGAGATGGCCGAGGAGATGGTGAGGTGGATGAAGTACCCGCCATGGGGGGAGCGGGGTGCGGGGCCGAGGCTGGCGGCGTTCCGGGACCCCGACTACTTCAAGACGGCCAACGAGGAGACCATGGTCGTCGTCATGATCGAGACCGTGAAGGGCGTCGAGAACATGGACGAGATCTTCAGCGTCGAGGGGGTGGACGCCTGCTTCGTGGGCCCCAGCGACCTGAGCCTGGACATGGGCATCCACAACCAGTACGACAGTGAGGAGTTCACCTCCACCCTCGACAGGATCGTGGACGCCGGGAGGGCCCACGGCGTCGCCCCGGGGATGCACTGCTTCCTCAGGCCCGGGCCGACCCATATCAACTCCGCCCTGGAGCGGGGTTTCCTCTACTGCGCCTTCCAGTCCGACACCTCGTTCCTCAGGGAGGGCGTAAAGGCAGGATTTGACATACTCAAGGGCTGGAAACCGGGAGAGATCGGTGAAGAAGTAGCTCTCTGAACCTAGTAGGTCGAAAAGCAGAATCATCTAAGATGTCTGAGACCGATCTAACTGCGAATTACTACATTTGGCTCCAGGACGACCTCAGATCTGATAGACTGCCAGATGAGGCTGTACTTCTCGGCCAGCCTCAGGGCCCTCTCGACATCCTTCTCACTGCAGCCCCTCGCCTCAATCCTCGGACGAAGCGTGACCCTGCTGAACGTGGAGGTCCTGTCGAGGAACTCCTTGACCTCCCCGA
>CAYONH010000312.1:0-2304 GCA_964405275.1 uncultured Candidatus Bathyarchaeia archaeon
CAACGACCTGATGAAGGAGCTGGGCCTGAAGTAGGCCCCCTCACTCGAACTCCACTGTCGCCGGCGGCTTAGGGGTCAAGTCGTAGAAGACCTTGACCACCTTCGGGCAGGCCTCCAGTATCCCCCTCGCAGTCCTCTTCAGGATCTCCCAGGGGACCTTCGTTATCTCGGCGGTAAGGAAGTCCTTAGTCTCGACTCCCCTCGTCGTGACATAGTAGCCCTCCCCGCCCCTGTCGTCGACAAGGTAGAGCACCCTCGATATCCCAGACTCAGGGGGCTGCACCGCCTCCCTCATCCTATTCAGCTCGTCGTAGCCGTACTCGGCACCGCCCTCCACCTCGATGCCGACCACATGGCCGTAGGTCCTGTTCCCGTCCACCATGCCCGTCCCCTTCTCCTTGAGGTAGTAGGCAGACACCGTCGTCGCCTCGACTCCTAGTGTTTTGGCCACTGCGGTCTTGACGCTTCCGGGTGCCTCCTCCGTCTCCCCGTCGAATATCGCCGAGAAGTACTGGGCCGGCTTCAGGTGCTTGAATTCCTCTTCGACTACGGCCGTGGCCGCCTTGAGCTGAGCCAGCTTCTCCTCGGAGATCTCCCCCGGCACCCTCACGGAGAGCCCGGGTCCCGGGAAGGGCTGCCTCTCCGAGGCCTCGGACGGCGCGCCGAGGTAGCGGGCCACCTCCCTCACCTGGTACTTGTAGAGGGCGGCGATGGGCTCCACGACAGTGTAGCCGAACCTCTCCACGGGGTCGATGCCGATCTGCTCCAGGATGTTGTGCTGGGTCTTGATCCCCCCGGCGGTCTCCTCGATGTCCGCCCTGATGGTCCCCTGAACCAGGAACCTGCATCCCTCCGCCCTTGCAGCGTCGCTCAGAGTCATGTAGAAGGTCTCCCTGAAGGCCTTCCTCTTGTCCTCTGCGTCCTCCAGCCCTGCCAGGGCGCTCATGAACCGCTTCCTCTCTTTGAGCACCTTCACTGGAAGGTTCAGCGGAGGGGCTGAGAGCATCGCCTTCACCTTCTCCGGCTCTTCAAGGCGCATGAAGTTGTCATCTATGAAGACGCAGACAAGGTTGTCTCCAAGCGCCCTGTGGGTTATCACCGCGGATACGGTGCTGTCCACGCCCCCCGAGACGGCTATCAACGCCCTCTCATCTCCCAGGGCCTCCTTAACAGCCTTGACCTGTCCATCGACGAATGCAGCTACATCTAGATCCGACATTTTACACAGAGCCTATACTCGCGCATAAACCATAAAAAACTTGAGCCCGCATCCCCGGTGTTTCCCATGAGTCACTATTTCCTCCACCTGAGGATTCCTAATCCTTAAGAGCCTCGTTTATGTGAGCTTAGTGTATCTTTCGAGGCGTGCAATATGGGAGAGACTATCGCTATAATTGGCGCTGGGGTCATCGGAGGGGCGATCGTGAAGCGACTCCATACAAGCCACGTTGTGGATCACGTTGTCGCAACCCGTAGAAGGATTGAGAAGCTCGACGGCTTGAAGAGCCTGGGTGTAGAGACAACCAGCGACAACGTCGCCGCAGTATCCAAGGCAGATGTCGTCTTCATCTGCGTGAAGCCCGGAGACGTCGCAACCATACTTGAAGAAGTGAAGGAGGAGCTGACAGGAAAGCTGGTCATCACAACAGCAGCGATAATCCCCCTATCTTTCTACAGGAAGATGGTGCCCGGGGCAAGGTTCGTGAGGACGATGCCCAACGTCGCCGCATTCGTGGGGGAGTCCTTCACCGCTTACAGCTGTGACCAGGAAGTAGTGGAAAGCGACAGGGAGGTTCTTGAGCGGCTCCTTTCAACTCTGGGTCGTCACGAGGAGGTAGAAGAGAAGTACATGGACGCCGTGACCGGGCTCAGCGGGAGCGGCCCCGCCTACGTCGCCATCGTCATTGAAGCCCTAATGTACGCGGGTCTGAAGGTCGGCCTCCCACGGGAGCTCTCCCTCAACTCCTCGGCTCAGGCTGTCTTAGGCGCAGCTCGACTGATACTGGATGGGGAGTACAATGCTTCCCAGATCAAGGACATGGTCACAACACCTGGGGGCACGACCATTGAGGGCATCTACCAGCTTGAGGACGGTAAGCTGAGGACGGCCCTGATGAACGCTGTCGTGGCAGCCACGGAGAAATGCACCGACATCTCCTACAATTGGAACAACGACCACAAGTGAAAACATTCGTAAACTCCTCCCAGCAAGAAATTCCTCCCACCAAGGATTTTGGGGCACCCGTTTTACCCAAAGATTTAATACATTTAAGAATGGCATCCGGGTAACAACCGAATAGAAAG
>CAYONH010000313.1:0-2301 GCA_964405275.1 uncultured Candidatus Bathyarchaeia archaeon
AGCTGCTCTCCCTCGCCTGGGTGCAGAAGAGGCAGTTGGCGACGCAGCCCGTCTCCGTGTAGAGCATCAAGTACGCGGTGGTGGGGCTGGCGTCCAGCCTCAGCTCCCTCAACCCGAGCACTGCAGCGGTGCCTATGCTTACCCTGACCTTACTTGGAATCACTGCGATCAGTCTTCCCGTATCGAGTGCTAAAGACCGCAGACATAATTAAACTTGGAGGCTCCACTATCTCCTCTCTTCGTATTGGGAAGAGAAAAAGGGGTTAGTTTAGACGTCGACTTCCTGTGACTTCTTGCCGGACATGTACTCGATGTCGATCCTGCCCACGACGGTGTCCTTGAGGCTCTCGGGCTTCCTGTTGGCGATCATGCTCTCGGCGTTGGGGTCCAGCTGCCTCGTCATCAGCGACATGGCGTGCCACTTGTCGTTGAGGCCCTCCAGGAAAGTGACCCTTCCGGAGAAGACGACGGCGGCGTAGTTGTGGCTGCATTCCACTTCGACATATCCATGGTCGATCAGGGCCTGCCCCCAGACCAGGTTGTTGGCCCTCATGTAGTCGAGCTTCTTCCCCTTACCTGCGCCGTGGAAGTAGATGCAGTTTCCCTCATCGTCGTATCCGTGGCTGAGGGTGACGATGTATGGGATGTCGTCCTTGGAGAGGGCGAGGGTGACGTACTTGGCAGTCTTGAGTATCTTCTTCATGACGGACTCGTCTGTGATCTCTTTGTCTTTGCGCCTCATGTGGTAGCTCATGATTATCCTGTACCGCTGACCAGTAAACGATTATAAACTTTCTACAATGCGGCCTCTTATTCGTCGATGACGCTCTCTGGGCATCTCTGGCACCTCATACTGACCTCCTTGGTGTAGGGGATGGTTATCTTCCCCTGCGTCGTCTCCTTGAATCCTCCCTTAGGACACTCAAGGATGAACCTGTCGTTCCAGACGGCAACCTTGACCAACTCCCCGCAGAGACCCCGGAGCTCGCACCTGTATGAGGGCATCAGCCACGCCTTCCGATACACCTGATCTACGTTCTAGGGGTTTTTAGGGTTTGACCCTCAACGAGACGTTCAATATGACTGAGATCGCGCGCGCGAAGTTAGCCTAAAAAATGAATAAATTATTTCTTAATAGGCCTGATCTTCAGAACCTCTGGGTTGACCAAGTTCGGGGGCTCCTTCCCCTGGAGGGCGCTGACGAGGTTGAAGGCAGCTGTCGTGGCCATCTTCGTCCTTGTCTCCACGCTCGCGCTGGCTATGTGGGGCGTGATGACCGCGTTGTCTAGCCCCTTTAGGGGGCTTTCCTGGCTGAGGGGTTCATGTTCGAACACGTCAAGCCCGGCCCCCGCGATGGCCCCGTCCCTGAGCGCATTGTAAAGGGCGTCCTCGTCTACGACGGGGCCCCTGGATGTGTTGATGAGGAACGCTGTCTCCTTCATCATGGTTAGCTCCCTCTTCCCTATCATGTGGCGTGTCGAGGCTGTGAGGGGGACGTGGAGACTCACGTAGTCGGACTCTGTGAGGAGCTCCTTGAGGGGGGCGTAACGCACACCCAGTTCCCCCTCCAGGTCTCTCCTCCGGTGCTCGTCATAGTAGATGACGTTCATGTCGAAGCCCTTGGCACGCCTAGCTATCGCGCCACCGATTCTGCCCAAACCTATGATGCCCAACGTCTTCCCGTGGACGTCGGTCCCCACGAACATCCTCGGACCCCAGGCGTGCACCCATCCCCCCTCCTTCACATGCCTGTCGGCCTCAGGTATCCGCCTTGCGACCGCCATGAGCAGAGCGAAGGCGGCGTCAGCGGTGGTGTCCGTGAGGATCCCAGGTGTGTTGGTGACGTAGATGCCCCTCTCGGTGGCCGCGGCCACGTCGATGTTGTTGTAGCCCACGGCGTAGTTGCTTATCACCTTGAGCCCCTCTGCGGTGTCCATCACCTCGGCGTCGATCCTCTCCGTGAGGAGGGGCAGTAGCCCCTCGACGTTGGCCACCTTCTCCAGGAGCAGTTCCCTGGGGATGGCGTCGTCCACCCCTTCGTAGACCTCGACCTCGGCGTGCTCCTCAAGGATCGCTATCGCCTCGTCGAACAGCTGCCTCGTCACGTAGACCTTGGGCTTGACCATCATGATCCCAGGCATTAGATGGTTGTTTTAAATAAAATATCTTACTCCGTCAGAACCTGCTTCGGGTTTATTAGGCTGAGCGATGATATTGAATTCATTGGGAAATTTTCTGGGAGTTGAAGCATGGAATGTTTGATAGGCTTGAGCGTGCCGTCGAGAGAGGCTGGGAGCTGGG
>CAYONH010000314.1:0-2295 GCA_964405275.1 uncultured Candidatus Bathyarchaeia archaeon
AGAATCATCCTGGCCTCGTACTCTGAGAACGCATCTCTGGGCGTTGCACCAGAGAGGACGGCCGCGAAAGGCACGCCTGCCCTCATAGCGGTCTCGGCGTCGACCACGCTGTCCCCCACGTAGAGGGCCGCCTCTGGCGGGATGTCCAGCTTATCCAGGGCCAGGTTCAGGCTCTCGGGGTCGGGCTTGAACTCGGATACATCCTCACCTCCGACGATGACCTCGAAGGGCTCCAGGAGCCTCTCGCGCCCCAGCACGTCCTCGATCCTGTACCTGTACTTCGTTGAGACGATCCCCAGCCTCAGCCCCCTGCCCCTGAGGTGCTCCACCGTCTCCGGGACGTAGTCGTAGACATACGTGCAGTCGGCCATCACCTCGTCGGCCTTCTCCACGAACAGCCTCATGTACTCATCACCCCGGGCGGAGTGCTCCTCCCCGGCCAGCCTGACCAGCGACTCTGGGAGGGAGTAGCCGACGGTCCTCCTGATCTCATCTGGAGCTGTCGGAGGGAGGCCCATCACCTGGAGGGCGTGGTTTGCGCATTCCACGATGCCCCTGAAGGAGTCGGCGAGGGTGAAGTCAAAGTCGAAGACGACCGCATCGAACTGCGCCATGTTATCCCCCTCTACCTGCTGCCGGGTTCTTAAGTCACTCGACTATCAGAGGACACTCATGCAGTTCTGGATCATCTGTAGCTGGTCCAGGCTGACGATATAGTGCTTGTTCGTCGAGCCGTTCTCCTCCTCCACGATCCCCAGCGCCCTGAGGTTCCCCATCTGCCAGGTCACAGCCTGCGAGGTCACCCCCAGCTCCGACGCGAGCTCCCCGTGGAGCATCCCCGGCTTCTCCAGAAGCATGGATACGATCTGCTTAGCGGTCTCGTTCCTTAAAGCGGAGATGACATCCATCTCCCTCTCGCTGAAAACCCCGGAAGCGAAGAACCTCTTGTAGCGCCTCCCCCGCCTGGATGTCACGAGCCCAGCGCCGGATAGCATCCCCAGATGGTACTGGACTAGGCCCACGGGCATCTTGAGGGCTCTGCAGATCTCCCTAAAGTGGACCCCGGGCTTCCCCGTGACTAGGCTGAGTATCTGGGTCCTGTTCGATACCCCGGAAGGCGCACCGAAGGTGAGCTGCCCCGTCCTCATGGGAGCCGAGAAGCCGAAGATCATCACCCGCCTCCTCTCCTCGAAAGAGAAGCCTCCCTCAGAGTTACCCGAGGCCAGCGTCGCCAGGAGGGCGCTGGAGGTGACGATGCATACAAGCACGACGATGAGGCCGTCTCTACGCTTCAATTTAGACCGCTGTACACTATATTCAACCTCTATATATCAACATCTGTAAATGAATGTACTAGAATGAACTCTTTATGATGAATATAGTAAATGTACGTACCAGAAGGTATATTATAAAAGGCCTATATTATCCACGTGGAACTAATGGAAGAAAAAGTATGAAATGTTTGATGATTATAAACGTCGTGGAAGGCATTCCTTCCGCAGTGACCGACGAGTTCACAATTGGCCTTGTTGTCGGGCTCATTCTCACGGTCTCTGTCGGCCTCATCACCCGCTGGCTCTATCCTCCCGAGGAGAACATCATTCCTTGGAGCCTAGGGCTGCTGTTAACCTCCGTCGGCGGCTCATACGCATACTGGTGGTGGGAGGTCGTTCAGAGTGTAAACCAGGTGGTCAGTGGATACAGCCAGTCGGGGGCCCTTGGCTACCTAGAGGGAGCCCTCACCGGGCTCTGCTTCCTCGGAGTGATGATCACTTATAGTGAAAGTCGGGGCTAGCTTATCATGTCAGGCTCTCGGCGGTCCCTGCGAGACCCCCTCCCCCATCTAGTGACCCACGCTCAACGTTGATGTCCTCGGATCACCATGTCGCCCCAGCCCAGGGCTTCACTAACTTAGCGCCTGTACCTCTCAGAAACTGGAGAGGATATCCCATAAAGTGGTGTAAACCCATCTCCGATACTTCAGATTCAGATCAGCTAACCCTGAGCGACGCTAGGATAATCATGGCTGACACTCTGGGGAACAAGATGGTAGGTACAGACGATTTAATTGAAAAATGGCGAAAGAAGTATTCAACTTGTTTCCCATACACACTGAGAAACAGAGAATATTATCCTATATGTATAAAATAAAAGACAGATACAAACTGAATATAGTAAATGTATACGGTAAAGTGCTGTACGTGGCTATGGCGGCGTACGTCGCGGTCCTCTCCGCAGTCACCTCCCTAAAGTTCTACTGCTTCAGGTCCCTCGCCTTCGACATGGGCATCTTCG
>CAYONH010000315.1:0-2269 GCA_964405275.1 uncultured Candidatus Bathyarchaeia archaeon
GAGTTCAGCGGGACCATCTACGTCATCGGGGTCACCCAGGAGGAGACCGGCCTCGCCGGGACGAAGGGCTTCGTAAGGGATCACCCGGAACTCGACTACGTCGTGGACATGATGGGGGGCGTCGACAGGATGAGCTACGGCGCGCTGGGCATCCACTGGTTCAAGCTCCACTACAAGGGCCCTCGAGCCCACACCCTCCGGGGCCCTGGGCCCAACGTCACGAAAGGAGTCGCCAAATCGGTGACTCGCATCTTCTCAATTCCACTTCCCCCCTACACGTACCTTAACATCTCCATGATGGGCGCGGGGAAGGTCTACAACCACAGGAGCGACGACGGCTGGCACTCCGTCGACCTCAGGTCCATAGACAACGCCAACATCAAGGCGATGAGGGAGGAGATCGAGAGGATCGCCACCGAGGTCTCAGGCGAGGAGGAGCTGGAGTGGTGGGTAGAGCCCTTCTCCGCGACCCCTGCAGGGCAGATCCCGGGAGCCCGTGGTTCAAAGCTCGTCAGGGTCGCCGAGGAGGTGACCAAGCTCATGGGCTTCGAGCCCACCCTCAGCGACAGGGGTTCGTGCAACATGAACGCAGGGGTGGCCGCCGGGGTCTCCACTATCAGCACGGGGGGAGGACGGGGAGGCTCAAGGGACACAGCGGAGGAGTACGCCAACATCGAGCCTAACCTCCTGGGGGTCAAGCTCAACTTCCTGATAGGCTACATACTTACAAACGGGAAGAGAGACTAGTACGAGGAATAACATGGTCGAGGTCACCCGAGAAGGCTCCATGACGGTCTACAACGAGCTCCTGAAGAACCCTCCACCCGGACCGGAGGTACCCTACAAGCCCCCGCGCCCCGATCTCGTTAGCCTCGACGGGCGGAGCGTCGTCGCCATCGTGCGGTCGAACAGCAGGGTCGAGGGGATAAATGAGGCCGTCTGGCTTGCCGGAGGCTTTAGGCCCATAGTTCGCGGCACCGAGGGGATGATACTCATCAAGCCCAACTGCAACACGGACAACCCCTACCCCACTGACACCCACCCCGAGACCATCAGGACCATAACCGAGGGGCTCATCTCCGCCGGGGTCTCCAAGGAACGGATCGTCGTCGGGGAGATATCCGGGCGTGCAAGGGGCCTCCCCACACGCCACACCATCGAGAACCTTGGGATCAAGGCAGTAGCGGAGGAGCTCGGCATAGGCTTGAGCTACTTCGACGAGGAGGAGTGGGTGACAGTGAAGGCACCGAATCGGGAGGCTTGGCCGGACGGCATCAAGATCCCCCGTAGGGTCTACGAGGCCGAGAGGGTGATCCTCACCCCCATCATGAGGCCCCACAGCACCGCCACGTTCACGATCTCCATGAAGCTGGCGGTGGGCATGCTCGACGCCGTGGGGAGGGAGTGGCTCCACAACGAGGAGGCCCACGACGCCAAGGTAGCGGAGCTCAACACGGTCTACTCCGCCGACCTGGTAGTCGCGGACGCCACCAAGATGATCACTGGGAGGGGACCCGACCTGAAGAACATCGTAGAGCCTGGGATCATCGTGGCCGGGAGCAACCGGGTGGCGACGGACGCCGTCTGCGTCGCCCTGATGAAGATGAACTGGGCCAAGAGGGTCTCTGAGATCAGGGTCCTGGAGCATGAGCAGTTCAAGACAGCCGTGAGGCTGGGTCTGGGCTCCCCCAAGATCGAGGACATCGACCTCCGGGTGTCGAACATGACGGAGGACGGCGGGTTCCAGGATGTCGTGAACGGCATCCGCGAGGAGCTCGGCCAGTCAATGAGGTAGGCCCTACTCGAAGCTGAGCTCTCTCCATCCGCCTTCCCTGGTCTGGTAGCGGACACTTTTCGGGAACTCGTAGGATTCGTAGACAGCCTTCGTCAGCCTGCCTTTCATCCTCTCGCGCACAGCCTCCCAACCGTCCCTCTCCAGCTCCTCAGCCAACCTCCCGGTGCTCACCCTCTGCCCCGTCACCCCTCCCCCGTCCTGGAGGGCCATGAACGTCCAGGCCTCCCTGAAGGCCTCCACCATGGACTCGTCATCCGCGTACCTCGCGCGTGCCTCGACCGGCATGCGGGCCGCCTCCTCCTGGGTGAGCTCCGTGGGCTTCAGCCCCTTCCCCGACGGGGCCGCCACGCCCAGGGTGTTCACGGCGATATTGTATGGCTTCAGCTCCATGGCGAGGCACTGGGTGAGGCCCTCAAGGCCGTACTTCGAGGGGCAGTAGGCCACCTCGGCCACGAAGCCCTTCACGGCCGCGCC
>CAYONH010000316.1:0-2244 GCA_964405275.1 uncultured Candidatus Bathyarchaeia archaeon
CCATCAAGTATTCTGAAGGGACGATTCCCCAGTCTCCTTCAGATACCTGTTGAACCACCGCACCTGGTGCTGGAGCCTCTCCTCCCTGTGCCTGGGCTTACCGCTCCTGCTGAGCTCGTGGGTCTCGTCCGGGAATCGGATAAGCTCGGTGTCCACGCCGTTGAGCTTTAGGGCCGTGAACCACTGCTCCCCCTGCTCCATGGGACACCGCAGGTCGTCCTCGCTGTGTATTATGAGGCAGGGGGTCTTCACCCGGTGGACGTACCTGATGGGGCTGTGCCTGAGCTGCTCCTCGATCTCATCCCCCCAGTAGGTCTTGCAACCCGAGATCGACTCGGGCTGGAAGTAGCCCATGTCGCTCACCCCGAACTTGCTCACCCAGTTACAGATGCTCCGGAAGGTCACGGCGGCCTTGAACCGGTCCGTCTGGGTGATTATCCAGTTAGTGGTATACCCGCCATAGCTGCCCCCTGTCAGCCCCAGCCTATCGGCGTCGATCCAGTCGAACCTCCTCAGGGCCTCATCGGTGAAGTCCATGAAGTCCTCGTGGTCCACCTCCCCGTAGTGGCGCATAACCGCCTGCGCGTACTCCTCCTCGTACCCCGCGCTCCCCCGGGGGTTCGTGTAGATCACTCCGTAGCCCTCACCCGCCAGCACCTGGAACTCGTGGAAGACCGCGTCGCCGTACACGCCCCTCGGCCCCCCGTGCATCTCCAAGATCGTCGGGTACATCTCCCCCTCCTCGTAGCCGTGGGGCTTGATGGCCCAGCCGTCCACGGTCCGCCCCAGGGCGTTCACGAAGGTGAAGTGCTCGGGCTCGACTACATCCAAGTTCCTCAGGAGGCCGTCGTTGAACTTGGTTAGACGCCTCTCCCCCTTCTCGTCCAGGATGTAGAGTTCGGCGGGACGGGTCGCGTCCATGGCGTTGAAGGCGATGGCGCCATCCTTTGAGAGGCTGAACCCGTCAATGACCTTCCCTCCGACCACTAGATCGACGGGGTCACCCTTGAGCCCAACCACATGGATTATCGAAAAGGGAGTGCTGGCAGTCACGAAGTAGATAGACCCGCCGTCGCCGCTCCAGACGGGGCCTGGCCTCGGGGTGGCGACCCTGAGGTCCGAGCCCACACCTATTCCGAGGCTCCGGTTGAATCCCGATGTCAGATTCCTCGGCTTCCCTCCGTCGTGGTCCACAACCCATAGATCGTTGTCGACCGCGAGCTCGTCAGGCTGATCGTGGCCGATGAAGGCCAGGAGTCCATCGTCCGGGGACCAAGAGAGACTGGAGATCGAGTGGCCTCCGTCCGTGAGCCTCCTGTGCTCCCCCTTCTTCGAGGGGGCTATATACACGTCGCGGACCCTGCTCGTGTCCTGGTCCGCTTCCTTGTTGGCGATGTACGCTATTCTCTTCCCGTCGTTGGACCATCTGGCTTGTTCGACGTCGTACTCCCCCTCCGTGAGCTGCCTGGGCTTCTTCCCTATCCGGGCCGTGAAGACGTGGGTCCTCCTACCCTCGAAGGTCCCCACGCCGTTCAGCTTGTACTTGATGCGTTTAACGACCTTGACGTCCGACTCCGGCTTCTCCTCGGTCCAGACCCTGGAGAGGAACAGCACCTGCTTTGAGTCGGGGGCCCACGCAGGGCTGCTCACGCCCTCATCCGCCTCGGCTGCGAGCATCGCCTCTCCCCCCGTGAGGGGTATCACGTACAGCTGGGTCTTCTTCTCGGGCTCCCTCCCCTTAGAGAGGAAAAGGAGCCGCCTACCGTCCGGGGACCAGCGGGGATAGGTGTCCGAGTTAGGACCGTGGGTGAACTGCCCCACCTCTCCGGTGGCAGTGTCCACCATCCATATGTGGCGCTCGTACTTGTCCTCCCCGTAGTTGATCGTAGAGAGGACGAAGGCGACCTTCCCCCCGTCTGGGGAGATCTGGGGATCCGAGACGAACTTGAACCGCCTCAGATCCTTTATAGTGACCTTACGCTTCGCCATGGCTCTCGAATAGAAGAAGAGATGGGAGAGAAGTTAAGATTTAGCCCCGCTCTACCTCAGGTACTTGTCGAACCATCGGAGAATGTGGCTGAACCTCTCCTTCAGGGCCACGAAGAACCCCTCGGCCCCAGGCATCGGGCACCTGAGGTCGTCCTAGGAGTGGATGAAGAGCATCGGCGTCCTCACGTTCGCGGCATACCTGATGGGGGACTGCCTCATCAGCTTTTCCTCGTCCTTCCACGGGTAACCCATGTT
>CAYONH010000317.1:0-2222 GCA_964405275.1 uncultured Candidatus Bathyarchaeia archaeon
GTGAAGGCCTCCTCCTCGAGCCTCGTGGGCATCTCCCAGACCGGGATGACGACGTGCCAGTCGTCGGCTAGGCCTCGTCTCCTGACGGCCTCTGCCTTGGGCCAGATGCGGGGCATGATGTAGGTCGTCTTCCGGTATCCGTTGAGCTTGATGATCTCCCGGGTCGCCTCCAGCAGCTCCTCGTCTGTGTAGGGCACACCGAGACCGCAGACCACGGCGCTCCTCCTGAGGCGGTCGACGTGGGCCTGCCACCTGAAGATGTTGAGGTCACCCTCGCCGAGGATGTCCCCCTCGACGTAGGCCCTGATCCCCTCGAATATCCCGTAGTGGAAGGGCTCCATGGCCGAGACCAGGGCGTCCTTGGTCTCCTTTACCTCGCCGTTCATCCAGCAGTACCTGGCTCCGTGAAAGCCTGACATCCAGAATCCACCAACCCAACTATGATTGAGGACATTAAAAAAACCTCATAGGTAGCACTCTGTTCCCGTGCTTGTTAGGGTTCATGTAGGTAGGCTCTCTTCATGGTCCCTGTTCGCTAGATAGAAGACGAGGATTAAACCTAGCAACGTCATGCCTGTTGAGAACTGTAGAGCCTCCCTTGGTCCAAGAGACTCCGCGATTATTCCTAGAATCATCGGGTTGATGATCCTACTCACGTTCCCGAACATGGAGTACACAGCCATGGCCGTGCCCCTGCCCTCCTCTCCAGAGCTCAACGCGACGTAGACGTTGCCCGAGGTTAGGTAGATGCCGTAGGCGATCCCCTGGATGCCAAGGAGGGTACTCACCAGAATTAGTCCCGTGGACAAGGATACGCTGAAGATCGTGACCGCTGACATCAGCAGCCCGAAGACCATTAGGTAGAGGACCCTGAACCGCTTGGTCAACGAGCCCACGGGCAGCCTCACGGCCGTGCTCGCCAGCCCCCTCGACGTGAAGCCGATGCCCACCTCGGCCTCGTCGAGTCCGATGCTCGCCCCGTAGACGGGGAAGAACAGTGTCAGGGCGTTGAACATGAGGGAGTTGAGGTAGTTGGCGAACCCCGCGGCCAGGACCCGGGGGTCCCTTATGATTGAGGAGATGCTCGGCCTCTGGACGCTCACAGTCGCCTCCCCCCTCTCCTTCTCTTCCACGAACTGGAGAAGGATGATGCTCAGGACGGCGAAGCCGCTACTCAATAGGAAGCTAACGTCGGACCCGTAGAATTTCGTGGTGAAGCCCCCTAGGAGGGGGCCGACGGTGAAGCCCAGCCCCATGGAGGTCATGTACATCCCCTGGGCGGTGCTCCTGAACCCGGGCTCGGCGACCTCCGTCATGAGGAGGAAACCGTTCCCGAAGATCAGCCCGACCCCTAGCCCCAGCAGGATCCTGATGGGGTAGAGGTGGAGGGGATTCGACGCCAGCATGTAGGAGAGGGGGACGACGATGAAGATGACGAGGCCGGGGGTCATCATCCTCTTCCTTCCCAGCCTGTCGGAGAGCCTGCCGAAGGGAAGGGAGAGCAGCAGCATGGCGATGGCCGCCACGGAGCCGTAGGAGCCTAGTACACTGAGACTCGCTCCTATCCCCTGGGCGAAGCCGGGGAATATGGGCATCACAGTGCTGTGGCTGGCGTCAGCTAGGAATATGGCCAGGCTGAGGAGGGCAACCTTCCTGGTCAACCCCCTCTTTTCCTGCAATGAGCCCACCCAACTTCAGGGTGCCCGTACGTTTAAAAAACCCTGTAGCCTGTGCAGGTGTCCCTATTCTTCTGCTTTCTGTCCGTCGGATTCTTTGAGTGTCTTACCACTATCGTAGTTGACCTCAGGCTTGGGGCGCTCATCGACGTGCAGCTGGAAGACATCAGGCCTGGAGTAGTGGCCCACGGCGTCGAAGTCGAAACGGCTGCGAACCACGTCAGCGAGGTCGAGGTCCGCGTACAGTATCCCCTCCTCGCCGTACAGCGGCCCAGCTATCACCTCTCCCAGGGGGGAGATTATGACGCTCCCGCCCCGGCAGATCTCCTCAGGTAGCTCCGCGAGGTCCTCAACCCCAGCAAGATCTGTTGGATACATGCTCTTCGTCACGTACTGGTTACAGCCGAGGACGAAGCAGCGCCCCTCCAGGGCGATGTGGACTAGGGTGCTCTGCCACCGCTCACGCTGGTCAGCCGTGGGGGCGAGGTAGATCTCGACCCCCTTGCCGTACATGGAGACCCTTGCTAGGGGCATGTAGTTCTCCCA
>CAYONH010000318.1:0-2221 GCA_964405275.1 uncultured Candidatus Bathyarchaeia archaeon
GGCGAAATTCAATACCCGATAATCTCTCGTCCTAGGAATAATGTCTGGAAATCTCTCACTCGTCTCGCGCGCGCGAGCGAGTGTGCAAGAAAAACTGTAATAAACATTGAAAGATAACTAATCTTTTGAGGTTTATTGAATATGAACATCGTTAAGGATATGTTGAGAGCGGGTAAAACCGCTATTGGAACGACCGCTTCAATAAAAAGCCCTGTGGAGTTTTTAGCTGATGCAGGATTTGATTTTCTTCTCTTCGATACTCAGCACTTCGCTGTGGGGATCAAGGAGCTGCAGCATCAGATCCGAGCCATGAAGGGGAAAAGAGCTAGCCCCATCGTTCGAGTGGGGGCTAACCACCAAGATCAGATCTGCTACGCACTCGACATCGGCGCCAGGGGCATAATAGTGCCCATGGTCAACTCGAAGGAGGAAGCCGCTCACATGGTCCGTTGCTGCAAATATCCGCCTGATGGGATCAGAAGCGCTGCTGGGGCGAGAGGTGAGTGGGGAGAATTTGAGAGCTTCCGTGAACAGATGTCTGCGGTCAATGAGGAGTTGCTGATTATTCCCATGGTGGAGACGATGAAGGCGTTGGGTAATCTTGATGAGATCCTCTCTGTTCCTGGAGTTGACGTTCTTCTAGTAGGTCCTTCAGACCTTTCAATCGCGTTGGATATCACGTTGGATTATCATAACCCCAAGTATCAGGAAACACTGGATAAGATAGTAGACGCCTGCAATAATGCCGGAGTTATCCCTGGCATGTATTTCATCCCTGGAGGTCAAGACCCTAGTGGATTCGTCGAGAGGGGATTCAAGTTCTTTACCTTGCCATGGAATAGATGGGCTACCGCTGGTATTAAAAACGGTCTAGCGACGATTAAAAGATAAGACCAAAGGGGAAGCTATGGAATAATTACTTCCCATCGCGCGCGTGAGCTCTTGGCCCGCCGCATTCATCCAGTATAATTTTTAAGAACGGCCACATGCTCGTAATGGTAGGTTGGTGAGACCGTGAACCCCCAAGAAGTAGCATCACAGCTGCACGAGAACGAGCGCAGGATCCTCATATCCCTCAAAGATGGAGGCTCCGCGACCACAGTCGCGCTCAGCACCCTCACAGGGTTGAGCAGGGACGCCGTCGAGAAGGCTTGCTCATGGGCCGAGACGAAGGGGGTCCTCTCGTTCCGGGAGGAGGTCTCACACAGCTTCAATCTCACAGAGGAGGGGCGCACCTACGCGGAGGGGGGCCTCCCGGAGAAGCGCCTCATTAAATTAGTCAGGTCGGGGAAGGGAAGGATCTCCGAGCTCAAGGATGATTTCCCTGACCTCTCCATCGCCCTGGTCTGGGTGAGGAGGAACAACTGGGCCAAGATCGACAACGGGCAGCTTGAGCTCACGGCGGAGGGCAAGAAGGCGGCGAAGGAGGCGACAGTGGACGAGAGGCTCCTGAAGGACCTGAACTCAACGCCCGCCGATGTGAAGCACGATGATGGGGCAGCGGACCGGATGGAGCTCCTCCTGAGACGGGGGCTGGTTGAGAGAGACGAGCACGTCGAGAGGAACGTCGAGATCACGGACTTCGGGAGGAGCGTGTTGCCCCAGTTGGAGTCCACATCCAATGTGGAGATCATAACCCAGCTCACCCCCGAGATGCTCAGCAGGGGGAGCTGGCGGGGAGCCTCCTTCCAGAGGTACGACGTGACCCTCCCCGTCCCAGGCGTCAAGCCCGGGAAACGCCACTTCGTCAGCCAGGTCATCGACTACATCCGCCGCTTCTGGGTGGAGCTCGGATTCAAGGAGATGACCGGGGAGTACCTGGAGCTCAACTTCTGGAACTTCGACGCCCTCTTCCAGCCCCAGGACCACCCAGCCAGGGACCTGGCGGACACGTTCTACCTGAAGACCCCGGAGAGCGGCCACCTCCCCGACCCCGAGATGGTCCAGAGGGTGAAGGAGACCCACGAGAACGGCTGGACCACCGGATCCACCGGATGGCAGTACAAGTGGGATCCGGCGATGGCCGCCAGGAACTGCCTCAGGACCCACACGACGAGCCTCTCGGTGAACGCCATCGCCAAGCTCACCGAGGACGACCTCCCCGCCAAGTTCTTCAGCGTCGGAAGGGTCTTCAGGAACGAGACCATCGACTGGAACCACCTCGCTGAGTTCTACCAGACGGACGGCATCGTCGTCGGGGAGGGGGTCACGTTCGCCAACA
>CAYONH010000319.1:0-2209 GCA_964405275.1 uncultured Candidatus Bathyarchaeia archaeon
CCCGCATTCTATTCTAGGAGCCCGCTGACACACGCCACGTACTTGCCGGACTCCGTGATGCTGTAGAGGTTCTCCCGCCCCCGTTTCTCCTTCGTCACGTAGCCGGAGTCCTCGATCTTCGCCGTTATCCCCTTGTTCAGCCTCATGAGGAGGGTGATCTTCCCATCTCGATCCAGCCCGTCGGGGTCTTCCTCGAACCCCTTCACCCCCTCCCTGTGGAGGAACGCCAGGACCTCAGACGTCCTCATGCTCCCGCGCCTGAACAACTCCACGAGCAGCTTCACGCCCCTCTCGTCTGGGAGGCGTATGTTGAAGTTCTCTAGGAAGTGGATCTGCGGCTGGGTGACTATGGCGTTGCCATGGGCACGCTTCTCCTCGGGGGTCTGGCTGTACCTGTTACACCTCACGTAGTAGAGCCTGGCGTCCTGGACCATTGCGGAGATGGAGGTGCCCACCGAGACGAAGGCCCCCCCGGCCGACATGTTGACGTAGACAGTGCTTCCCCTCTCAGTCTCCTCCCTCACGATCTTGCTCACCTTCGTTATGACGTCCAGTATGTCGAAGATGTTCGTGAGGACTGTGACCGTCTCAATGCCCAGGGCCTCGAGCCTCCTCCTGACCTCTCCATGGTAGTACGCCAGCAGCTTGTTCTCCTCCCTCACGGCGATGCCTGGGACCCAGGCGAGAAGGTAGACCCTGTTGGCCTTGAACCCGTTGATGACCTCGAACGCCCTCACCGCCCTATCAATCTCGTCCTCCAAGGGGATCACGTGTACGATCTCGACGCCTCCCCCTATTGTCGTCAGCTTTGGCACCGTGATTGACATGTTAAATATGTTAAAGATGTTAAACCAAATAAGTTTAATTATTTCCCCCTCGATCAGGTATAACCCGTGGAGCGAAGGGATATAGTAATGACCGATGAGACGGGCACAACATCGAGATGGCTGTCCGGGATGCGGGGCTTCACCGTGGTCTGGATCGGCCAATTCATCTCCCTCCTCGGCACCGGCATGACCGGATTCGTCCTCACCATCTGGGCGTGGCAGGTAACCGGTGAGGCGACGGCCCTCGCCCTGGTCGGTCTCTTCACATTCGCCCCCACCGTGCTGATGAGCCCCTTCGCCGGCGCCCTCGTCGACCGCTGGAACCGAAAGAGGATCATGATGCTAAGCGACTTGGCGTCGGGCCTCTCGACGGTAGTCGTACTGATCCTTATGGCCTCCGGCCGCCTGGAGGTCTGGCACCTGTATGTGACCGGTGCGTTCTCAGGCGTCTTCCAGGCCTTCCAGTTCCCCGCCTATTCCGCGGCCGTCAGCATGATGCTGCCGAAGGAGCAGTACGCCCGAGCCAACGGCATGATTGGCCTCGCCGGCTCAGCCTCCAACATCATCGCCCCCGTGGCGTCAGGCATCCTCCTGGGCGTAGTGGGAATCACCGGCATCATGGCCTTCGACGTCTTCACCTTCATCGTGGCGATAGGGGCCCTACTCCCGGTCAACATCCCCCAGCCCCCTTCAACGGATGCTGAACAATCCGAGAGACCCAGCCTGCTGAGGGACTCCGTCTACGGTTTCCGGTACATCTACGAGCGCCCCAGCCTCCTGGGCCTCCAGCTCGTCTTCTTCTCCATCAACCTGATAATGAGCCTGGTCTTCCCCCTTATGGCCCCCATGATCCTTTCACGCACGGGGAACGACACAGTCATCCTGGGGGGCGTCCAGTCAGCCTTCGGCGTTGGAGGCCTCCTCGGCGGAGTTCTGATGAGTGTCTGGGGTGGCCCCAAACGGAGGGTCCACGGCGTCCTGCTGGGCATGGCCTCCAGCAGCCTCCTGGGCACGCTCCTAATGGGGCTGGGGCGGGGACCCCTAGCCTGGGCGTTCGCCGCCTTCGCGACCATGTGCTTCCTGCCGGTAATAAACGGCTCCAACCAGGCCATCTGGCAGTCCAAGGTGCCCCCGGAGGTTCAGGGGCGCGTCTTCGCCACCCGCAGGGTAATCGCCCAGATAGCCGTGCCGATAAGCATGGCCTTGGCAGGCCCACTGGCGGACTGGGTCTTCGGGCCCGCGATGATGCCGGGGGGCGCCCTGGCCCCCGTCTTCGGATGGCTCGTCGGCACCGGCCCCGGAACCGGGATATCCCTCATCTTCGTCTTTGCGGGCCTCGCAGGCGCAGTCGTGGGCCTCTCCGGGTACGCGTTCAACTCCGT
>CAYONH010000320.1:0-2203 GCA_964405275.1 uncultured Candidatus Bathyarchaeia archaeon
ATCCCCCAGAAGTCCGTGTAACCCTCCGATATTTCACGGGACGGATTCAGTGCCTAAGCAAACGGGAATGGAGATAAAAATGTGTCTGAACCCGGATGAACTTGAGACATTAGTAATCTCAGTGAGAGACCTATTCCCGAGATTTTTAGAGGTGCAGATGATGGTTGAGAGCGCCTGGCCCAGCGGGGCCCGTTGCAGCGTGTGCCTGACCTTCGACCTGGACGCAGAGTGGGTGTTCATGGGGAACGACCTGGCGACCCACGGCTGGAAGCACGAGAACATCGAACCGATAGAGAGAGCGCTAAAAAGGCCCCTGATCGAGCATATGAAGAACTAGATCCTCCGGCGGCATAAACAATAATAATGCTTCACACAGTTAACATGGTCTTCATTCATGGCACCCGAGATACCCTACGTAGGTGAGGTCCCCATAGTCCCCAACGTGAGGCCCGTGATAGTCGTCACCGGCTCGGACTTCGACATGGGCTACCAGCACAACCACCAGATCGTGCAGGTGTTCGGCCCCTTCTTCCTGAACCGTATCATCCAGGAGGAGTACTCGAAGGAGCAGAGGGAAGCCCTCAAGGCGTACCAGTGGCACCTTCGGAAGTACACGCCCGAATTGATCGACTACATCAGAGGCATGGCCGCAGGCGCGAGAGACGCTGGGGTCCCACTCTCATACTACGACGTTCTGGCCGACCTCACTGCGAACAGGATGTTCCAGAAGGCCCCGGAGGGAAGCGAGGACGAGACCCTGGAGTCCGAGTGCAGCGGATTCGCGGCCTGGGGGAGCGCCACCACGGACGGCTCCCTCGTCTGCGGCGGATCCGGCGACCACGACCTCATCAAGGGCTACAGGCCTGAGTATACGATCATCCACTTCCCGGAGACGGGGAACAACTTCATCTGCTCACCGCCGACCGGCGGAGCCTGCCACCCCGGGATGAATAACAGGGGAGTCGCCTTCGTGCACCACGGCTGCACGGGGTACCTGGGGGCGGAGTCGGAGCCCAAGGACAGAGACTGGGGCTACGGGGTGCCCAAGCTCCTCGGGTACCTCCACACCCTGCGCTGGGCTGACAGCGCGGAGGAGGCGATGAAGACCATGCTCTCGATGAGCAACGACATCGGGGGCCTGGGCGGCACCTGGGCCGACGTAAACGGCTACGCCTACGACATAGAGAACAGGGAGAACCCACGGTGCATCAGAAGGCCTGGGGACCACGACGAGGTCGACTTCATCTACTCCACCAACAACCTGTTCTCCGGTGAGCTCAGCCACGCACAGAGGCCACCGCCTGAGGGGAACGTCTTCGTGCCCCACGCCGGGTGGTTGGGGACGGGGAAGACCGTCAGCGCCGTGACCCGGAACCTCCAGCTCTGGAACATGCTCCATCACTACCACGGCGAGGTGGATGTCGAGTTCGCCAAGATGATGTTCCGCTTCCCGGGAGAGCAGCCGTCGTACCCGACCCTGGAGGAGGCCGAGGAGGCCTACTACCCGACCAAGGGGGCCGGCTGGCACCAGAAGATCAGCACGCTGGAGAACGCCATGGTGGGGGTGCTGAAGCCCGACGACGGGGACGACGGCGAGTACTACGTGTCCCATGGAAGCCCCGCGAGGCTGACCTCTCCCCTGGTTCCCGGAGGCCACTACTACCGCGTGGCCCCCACGTACTCCTTCTTCAAGCTCAAACTCGCCTCCAGCCCTAGGAAGGTAGCGGAGGCGGCCAAGCGTCAGGCCCAGCTGGACCAGTACTACGCGAACGTAGCGCTCAGGCAGCTCGACTACTGGGACCCTCCGTACGTCCCGTTGGATAAGATCTTCGACGAGGCTGCCGTTGAGTGGCAGAAGGGTGAGTTCTACCGAACCCACGCGCTTGAGACAGCAGGGAACGAGTCTACCTTCCATTGGGGGAGGGCGATCAGGGCCTACACGAGGTGCCAAGCACTGGCGAGTCATGTCTACAACGCCCTCGTGCCGCCTCCGGACTCCCCCGAGGACCTCGGGCTGAGGCCCTGGATGTTCTGGAGCAAGGAGTAGCCGTGGCCGCGAGAAGTCTTTGTACGTGATGGCGCGTGCGCACAGATCCAGTGCCTATGCTAACTCAGGTCGAGAAAAAATGTCTGTCACGTAGGAAGAGATAATTATATGTAATGTATCGGAGAGAGCTAATCCGATTGTTCTGAAGGTGGTTCT
>CAYONH010000321.1:0-2194 GCA_964405275.1 uncultured Candidatus Bathyarchaeia archaeon
TTCAACGGGTACCTACTCCTCATGATGGTCTCCTTCAGCCCCCGCATCTGGGGATACTCAGACTACTCCGAGGAGATCAAAGCGAAGGTCCCACCACAGACGAAGCAGGAGAGGAGGACCGCAGCCATCCTCAGCCTCCCATTCCTCATCCTGGCGTTCGGTCTGCCAGTCTACTCCTTGTGGACGCTGAAGGCCCAGTTCGGAGGAGAGATACCCTTCGTCACGGCCTTCACCCACCTCCTCATCATCTTCATGATAGGCACCTTCGGGGACCTCGTGATCCTCGACTGGCTTATAGTCAGCAGGATCACGCCGAAGTTCGTCATGATCCCGGGGACCTCGGAGGAGGATTACAAGGACTTCTCCCACCACTACCGGGGGCACCTATGGGCAGCTATTCCCATAGTTGTACTGTGTGCCGTAGTGGCCGCGATCGCGTCGTACCTCTAAGCGCTAGCCTATTTTTAATCAGGGTTCAGGAGAAGAGAGATTAAAACGGGTGACGTGTTCCCGTGCGCGCTCAAGTTCCAGCTTAAAAATAAAAGAGGATGTTTTCGGTTAGTAGTTGGGTATGTGGAGTTCGTAGTAGGACTGCGGATGCTCACAGGCGGGGCAGACCTCTGGGGCCTCCTTGCCGTGGTGGATGTACCCGCAGTTGAGGCAGTGCCACTCAACCTCCTCGTCCCGCTTGAATACCGTGCCGTTCTTGACGTTCTCCAGGAGCTTCCTGTAGCGCTTCTCGTGCTCCTCCTCGACCTCGGCGATCTCCGTGAAGCTCTCGGCGACTTCAAGGAAACCCTCCTCACTGGCCACCTTCGCGAAGTCGGGGTAGAGGGCCCCCCACTCCAGGTGCTCACCCTCGGCGGCCGCGAGGAGGTTCTCCTCGGTGGTCCCGATCTTACCGGCGGGGTAGGACGCAGTGATCTCGACGTCCCCTCCCTCCAGATACTTGAAGAAGACCTCAGCGTGCTCCTTCTCGTTGGCCGCGGTCTCCTCGAAGATGCGCTGTATCTGGATGTAGCCCTCCTTCCTGGCTACGCTTGCGAAGAATGTGTACCTGTTGCGTGCCTGGCTCTCTCCCGCGAATGATTTGAGCAGGTTCTTCTCGGTCCTGCTTCCCTTCAGACTAGCCATGATTATCTAGAAAGAGTTCCACTTTTCGATTTATAAACCATGTTCAATTGTCAGTTAGGGATAACACATACACGCGTTTTCTTTCATAGCTAGGATACCGTATTCTTTGTAGCTTGCGTATTTGTCGATACGCTGGCCGTAACCCATCTTCTGTTCATGGCGTCTAGTCGTAGTAGATGAGGTCGAAGTCCTTCAGGATACCGTGGAGCTTGGCGACGGCCACGTCGACCATCCCCGCGCTCTTACCTCCGGTGCAGACCAGCTTCCCGGATGCAAAAATTAGGATGACGACCTTGGGTTCCGCCATCCGGTAGATGAGGCCGGGGAACTGTTCGGGCTCGTACATCACGTTGTCCATGATATCCGCCGCCATCTCCAGGTCGATCTTCCCATGGAGGTTAGCCGACGCAACGATGTTCTGGATCACGATGATGGGCTTCCCCAGGATGATGATGCCGTTGTCCTTGAGCTCCTTGACAACTTTCTTGATGGCGCTCCTGGCCAACTTCTCCGATTTAGCCCCGGTGCACACCATCTTACCCGTGCTGAATATGAGGGTCGCAGTCTTAGGCCTCTTCAGCCGGAACACCAGCCCGGGGAACTTCTTGGGCCTGTACTCCACGTTCCTGAACACCTTCATGATGGCTATGAGGTCTAACTTCTGGTCAAGGGTCGCCGTGGCAACCACGTTCTCTATGCTGATGTCCAGATCCTTGAGCGTTACACTTTTTTCCTCTGTCATACAGTTTCCCCGCGTTCAACCAAACTCCGTATATTCCGGTCCGGCATATTGGCTGCAGTCACTGCCCTTCCGGGTCCTTGACTGCGCTCTCGATCCACGCGAACTTGACTTTTCCACATGAGGAGCAGACGTACCGTGTCCAGCCGTCCCCGCTGTCCTCCATGGTATGCTCGGGGTCGGTCTTGTTACATTTACATGGATATCGAACTTTTTTCTTAGCCATCTTGAAGACTCCCTTCTCGCACAGTTCTCCCTCTTAAGTAGTGAATGGATAGACTTACCTCGACTCTAATATAAGCGCTTATTAATCAACAACGG
>CAYONH010000322.1:0-2194 GCA_964405275.1 uncultured Candidatus Bathyarchaeia archaeon
CGACAGGATCCTCTTCCTCTCCTGGCCCGGTGAGACATTGGACATCTACGCCATGGACGCCGATGGCTCAAATCGGGGGCTGCTCTACGATTCGGGGTTCCACGACTCGGACATCGACTGGACCGGGGAGAAGATCGCCTTCACCCGTAACAGCCAGATATGGATAATGAACGAAGACGGCTCCAACGCCACACAGGTCACAGACCCTCCCCGAGCCGGGGAGTGGGGGAACGCCGTCCTCCCCTTCGGTGACTACGACCCCCGCATCAGCCCGGATGGAGGCATCATCGTCTTCGAGAGGATGGTGGACGACTCCTCCCCGCACGGCAACTACGACCTCTACTCCGTCAACGTCGACGGCTCCGGGGAGGTCGCCCTCACCGACACCGGCTGGACCCAGGGGCTGGCGGCATGGTCCCCCTCGGGTGAGAGAATAGCCTACATCGTCTCCGCCATGGGCTCCGAGGGAATGTACGATATCCACATCATGGACCGCGACGGGGGCAACAAGGTGGACCTGACATCGGAGATCCTCCCCACCGGCTTCCTGGCGCACGGTGTCACCTTCGCGGATGAGTCCAAGATCATCTTCATAGGGGAATGGTGGGGATGGGAGGTCCTGGAGACCACCATCTCCTGCGAGACCAACGTCGACGCCATCACCATCGGGGAGGCCCTCACAGTCTCGGGAGGCCTCCAGCCCTCGGTTCCAGAGGCGTCGATCTCGCTGACCTACACCGGGCCCGATGGCTCCCAAGAGGTCGAGACAGGCACGACGGGAGGGGAAGGCCTCTACACCCACTCGTTCGAGCCTGACGAGGTTGGGTCCTGGAGGGTCCAGGCCTCCTGGGAGGGTGACCTGGGACACGACCCCTCGACAAGCGTGGAGCGGACATTCGTCGTCGAGCAGGTAGCGGAGGACCCATCAGGAGGCGGAGGGATACCGGGGTTCCCGGTTGAGACCATAATCCTAGGCTTAGCCGTCGGTCTTGTACTCATCATCCTCTCTAAGAGAAGATAGCACCCCAGAAATGGTAACGCAAACGCGCGTAATATATGTAGACCGCGTCGCGTAAACCACGCGCGCGCGAGCGCGGAGCTCAGGAAGTTCTACCTCTAGGCCCCCCGTAACGGAGTTCCTGAAGGCGGTTCCTGAGGGGCCGTCAGATCGTTAATTTCTGCGGTATTTAAAAAACTGGGGGAGCATGGGGCATCAGGGCGCGGAATGAGCTCGGACAGAGACGACAGGGTCGACATGCTAGACCTGTTGATTAACCTCCTCAAGGAGCACGAGAAGAAGATGGACGAGCTCACCTACAGGTTGGAGACACTCCTCGACGAGAGCAGACCCCCGACAGAGCCCCCGAGGAGGGCCCCAGAGGGGATTAGCGGAGTCGTCGCCAGGGTGAGCAGCTGGCGCGAGTTCAAGAGACAGTGTACAAGCGCCCCCTCGGTAGCCGTCGAGATCGATGAGAGAATTTTCAAGGTGACGGCCCTCTCGAGGAACATCCTCTTCGCCTACGAGGAGGAGATCCCGGTCCTGGAGGTCATCCATAGGGATGAAGGGGGGAAGACCACCTACGCCGTGACCGACGCATCCCTCACGCTAAAGTCCCTCATGGGAAGCCTGGACTGCGGGCTGGAGCTGGACAGGAGGGTCATCGATTCAGCGCTTCCCGACGGGGGGGGATCCCAGAGAGTGGTCTACTACGTGGATCCGGGGGCGGCAAGGTCCTGGCTTGCGGATCAGCTGGCCGTGGAGGAGTCCTCGATCATCCTGGGAGCCCTCAGCCTACGAGAGGATCAGGACATATAGCTACGTGTTCGTTTCAGAACATGTTCTGGGTATGCGCGGAAATTCGCTCTACAAAAGAGTGATTTTAGAAATCAGATTGGGAAGATGAGCTTCCCGGCCAGCCCCGAGTTGAGCTGCGTCACCCCACGGTAGGCGCTTACGTAGCCGTTCTCCACCCTGACCCTGTCCCCCACCTGCACCTGCTTTATCTGCTCGTTCCAGAGGACCAGCACAACCCTCCCGGAGTCGTCACCGATGGCCGCGTTGGCTACGGAGAGGGTCTCGCCGTATCTCCTCCGGGATCGGACCAGCCGGGCGTGCCCCTTCTCCAGCACCTTTCCCTCGACGTCCACGTTCTTCATCCCTTCCTTCAGCTGATCGATGGGCGTCATGACGTAG
>CAYONH010000323.1:0-2187 GCA_964405275.1 uncultured Candidatus Bathyarchaeia archaeon
TCGGGCTTGGAGTTGGTCGGATCATCATCGTCAGGGGCAGGTTCAGCAGGAGCAACGCCGAGGCAAGGTAGAAGCACGTGCTCACCCCGTATCCATCCATCACTATAATCATTATGATGGGCCCTACAAGGCTTCCGAGGTCGAAAAATGTTCGGTAGGCTCCTATCGCGGCGCCCCTAAGCTCCGGCCTAACAGACTCGGAGGAGAGCACCGGCCCGATTATCCATATCGCCCCGCTCGTGAAGCCTATGATGCAGATGACGCCTGCGATCGTGTAGAAGCTGCCCATGAAGCTCATGATGACCGTCATGATCGCGGTCCCCGCGAGCCCGAAGAGAAGCACAGGTTTCCTGCCGATCCTGTCCGATATCGAGCCCATGGTGAACATGGCGACCACGAATCCGATTGACCGCGCGCCCATCACGAAGCCTATCTCGGTGAGGGAGAAGCCCAGGCTCTCCTGGGCGTAGAGCGGAATGATGGTCATAATGAGCCCAGTCGCCATGATAAACTCGGCGAGGGTGGCCACCGCCATTATCATCACGTTGCGGTTGGTCAACGCCTCAAAGATCTCCCCGACCTTCAACGGCTCCCTCGTCCCCTCGGCGACAACCTCCTGCCGAACGCTCTTGGACACCAAAAGGAGAATCAGGCCTAGTGCTGAGAGGACAACGGCGACACTGAATCCACCCTTGAACCCGAGGATGTCGATGGTGTAGCCGCTGATACCCGAGCCTATGATAGTCCCTATGAACTCGATTCCCTGGAAGATCCCCATGGCGGCCCCCCTGCTCTCGGCGTCGAACAGGTTCACAAGGAACGTCATCGAGATCGCGAAGAAGAGGGGCCCCCCTACGCCCTTCATGGCCCTGACGAGCACGAGCTGGACGGGAGTCTGGATGAAGAGAAGGAGGACGTTCCCTACAAGGGTTATGACCATTGCCACAAGCATCGGCTTGAAGTATCCGTACTTTGAGGAGATGTAGCCGCTGGGGATCTCGAGGAGCACCCTGGTTATCCAGTAGCCCGAGACCGCGTACCCGATCCAGACGCCAGTGGCACCGAGGCTCTTGGCGTAGATGCTGAGGATGGGGTTGATCATGGCGATGCTCAGCATCATGAGGAAAGCCGTTGCGCAGAGGACGTAGTATGGCGTGGGATATCGGCCGAGAGACATATGCATTACCGTGATCAGCGTAGTTAAAAATCCTCCCCACCCATCGGCAACCTATGCTTCATCCACCCCCTGCAGTCGTAAAGAGACACTGAACTTCGCGCGGTCGTGTACTTCATAGTCGGCGACATCATCGCCAACATCGGTATCACGAATATATGGAAGCTCATAAAGAACGTCGCCCTGATGGGGGCCTACGATGAGGAGTGTAGGACCCTTAGGAGGACGATCCTCATTGGGCCCATCATCACAGCCGCAACCATAATACCGCTGATTTGCCTACTAATCTGGCCCTAGAATACCGCATATCTAAGTTTTTACACGCATCTTATGTTAAAAATAATTGAAACAATAGGATGTTAGCTATTATAAATACATTTCACAGGTTCGGAACTCTATAATAAATTCAGCCAAGATATCCCTTTCATCCAGACCAAGTCATGTTGTGGAAGACCAGATGACGGAGATTAGGGTCCCAGAACACGCTCTACTAGGCGAGGGAGAGCACGCAGCCCTATTGGATGCCCTGATCAATGGTGAGCCCATAGAGATCCTCCACGTTGACGACGACACCCAGTTCCTCTACCTGCTGAAGGAGCTCCTGGAGACAGTAAACAAAGCCTTCCACGTCCAATCCTTCAGCTCCGCGGAGGAGGCACTTAGGCTTCTGAGAGACCAACACTTCGACTTCATCATCTCGGACTACATGATGCCCGGGATGAATGGCATCGATTTCACGCAGCAAGTCAGGCGCGAGAGTGACACGCCCCTCATCATCTACACGGGTCACGGGTCCGCTGATCTAGTAGAGAGAGCGTACGAGGCGGGCGTCGACGACTTCATGACCAAGAGACTCGACTCCGCAGGCGTCAGGACCCTTTCGAAAAGGATCATGACGATGGTCGGCAACCATAGGGCCGGGATGGCTCTGAGGGAGTCTGAGGCGAGGTATAAGAGTATAGTCGAGAACTCCCTGAACGGGGTCCTCATAGCCAGATTCGCCGAGCCCCATC
>CAYONH010000324.1:0-2184 GCA_964405275.1 uncultured Candidatus Bathyarchaeia archaeon
CCGCCGTCCACGACCAGGGTATGCCCGTTGACGAAGCCTGAGTCGTCACTCGCCAGCCAGAGGGCGGCCTTCGCGATGTCCTCGGGGAGCCCCGTCCGCCTGATGGGCTGGGCCCCCTCGAATGCATCCTTCACGATGTCGAGCTTCTCATCCGCCTCCTCGACTGAGAGCCCCCTCGCCCTACCGATCATGGGGGTCGCTATGAAGCCCGGGCAGATGCAGTTGACGCGGACCCCGCTCTCCCCCAGCTCCATCGCCGTCGACCGGGTGAGCTGGATGACCCCTGCCTTCGCCGCGCTGTAGATGTGGTTCCCGTAGCCCGTCCTGATGCCGGCGACGCTGGCGGTGTTGATGATGCTCCCCCCTCCCCGATCCTTCATGACGGTGGCTGCGTGCTTTATCCCGAGGAAGACCCCCTTGAGCAGGACGCCGATGGTCTCATCGAAGGCCAACACCGTGACCTCCTCGATGGATCCCACAGCTCCAGCGATGCCGGCGTTGTTGAACATGACGTCCAAACGACCGAACGTCTCGGTCGCGCGCCTCACAGCCCGCTCAACGTCGTCTTCAAGGCTCACGTCCGCGTGGAGGTAACCGACATCGGATCCCAGCACATCCGCCAAGGCCTGACCCCTCTCGTCCTGTATGTCTGTGACAAGTACCCTGGCTCCCTCCTCGACGAAGAGCTTCGCCGTGGCCTCGCCGATGCCGCTCGCGCCCCCCGTGATCAAGGCTCCCTTCCCTTCAAGCTTCCCCATGCCTGCTGTCCCTTCACAGTCTCCTAATCTCTAGGATAATTTTAAACCAGCGACCAGGGCAACTGTCATAAGAGGCCTCTGTCTCAAATTCATCATGGTGCGACCGAAGTACAGGGTCATCGAGGACCACGTGGCGTCATTTCCCTTCGCCATGGTAACGGTGAAGACTGATCGGGTTGCCATGGGGAAGGAGGACTCCGATATGCCGGGTTGGTTTTGGTGCAAGGATGAGGATGGCGTGGAGGCCTGGGTGCCTGGAACATATTTGGAAATCGACGGCGGGGAAGCCACGTTCATTCATGACTACAACTCCATGGAGTTAGATGCCAAAAAGGGTGGGACCGTACAGTATCTGGGAGAGACCCTGAGTTGGATTGAGTGCCTCAACTCGAAGTGGGAGTACGGCTGGCTCCCAAAGAAAAAGCTGGAGAAACTCTGAAAATCTCCGTAACCTTTTTGTTAAAAAAAAGGGAGAAAAGAGGAGGGCTACTCCTCCAGCTCTACGACCATCCAGGCCTCGATGGGGATCCAGCCCGGCTTGTAGACCGGCAGGGCAGCCCTGGCCGGCTTGCCCTCGGGGTCGCCCCAGATCTCGATGAGGAGGTCCGTGAATCCGTTGAGGACCCCTGGCTGGTCCATGAACTCGTGGGTGCTGTTGATGAACCCCACGACCTGGAGCACCTGCTTGATCCCGTTGAGGGTGCCCAGATGCTTCTTCAGCTGCGCCAGGCAGTTCATGGCGGTCTCCCTAGCCGCCTGGTAGCCCTCCTCCAGGGTCAGGTCGGCCCCCACGACCCCCTTCTTGGTTGTCTCGAAGGGCCCCTGCCCGCATGAGAATGCGATGTTCCCTGCCCACTTCGCCCCGATGTAGTTCCCCTTGGGGCCCGGGGCCTGTGGGAGCTCGATCCCGAGCTCCTTCATCCGTTCTTCGACTTTCATGTCAGTCAGCATAATAATGCTCGGGGCCGTTTTATCAGTTTTCACTCACCCCGTTTTCTCAGCTCTCTTACATGCGTGCTACGACAAAGGGATATATGGAGCGGACTTTGGAGGATGCATATGGACGATCGACTTCTGGGGAAGCGCTACGAGAATGACTACACCGTGGAGACCCTTGAGAGGATCTACGACGACCTCACCGTTGCCGTCTCCATTCCGGTGAACGTGGACCTCAAGGCTGAGCACCGGGTCCTCGACCTCAGCAGGATGGAGGAGATAATTAGGAGTGCAAGAAGGATCGCAGTTCAGGACTGCGGCTGCAGGGTCGAATACGGGAACTGCGACGCTCCCACGGACGTCCACATCGACCTCGACGAGTTGGCTGACCTCGAACTGGAGGGAGGGAGATACAAAGCAAGGGAGATCACCGTTGATGAGGCCCTCGACGTCCTGAGGCGCTCCCACGAGGCCGGCCTCGTCCACATGG
>CAYONH010000325.1:0-2156 GCA_964405275.1 uncultured Candidatus Bathyarchaeia archaeon
GCGCGGGCGCTCCTGTTCCCCGTCCTGCAGTAGACGAGGAGCTCGTCGTCCTTGCTGAGCTCGTCGAGGCTCCCGGCTAGGTAGTCCACGGGGATGTTGATGGCTCCCTCGATGTGGCCGTCATCGAACTCGGAGGGGTTCCTGACGTCAAGGATCACCAGGTCCGACTTTCCCTCGATAAGGGCCTTGGCCTCCGCTACCGTGACGTCGTCGTACTCCTGTGTGGGAGTCAGGAAGTAGGCGTAGGCTGAGGCGAGTATGATCAGAGCTATTCCTGCGAGCAGTGGGCGTGGGATGCTTCTCTGTGTCGTCATAGTCCGTTGAAAAATACGGTGATGTATGAACCTTATCCCTGAGCCACGCGCGCGGGAGGCTTGACATTTCCCCCATTAACTGCGTTAGAGTGGTATGAAAACAGGTTTCTTGGGGTATCTCGGTGTATTCAGCAGCGTGGCGGAGGCTAGCGTCCTCCCCTGGGGCTGGTCTCCCTCCTCATGTTGTACAGCATGGCCAGTGAGAGAACCATGCCTAATGTCAGGGCGATGGCCACGACCGTATCGCTCAAGCGCACACCTCATGGAGCAGGGCTTCTGTGAGCCTTATAGGGGCTCCTCAGGACCGTTCATGCGGAGGTAGCATCCTTCTTACCGTAGCATGATCCTGTTGGGGGGCCCCACGGGGATGCCGGGGCGTCCTCATGCGGCCTCACTGGGCCCTCCTAGGAAAGTTGGGCGGCGAGATTATAACTGGATTATGTACCCCACGGGTTCGTCTCGTCGTCCACCAATAACGTTATCTGCTGAAGTTCTCTAGACCGAGCTGGCTGTGACGTGCCTTGAAGTACCTGTTGTTCTGGGAGCAGAAGAAGATGGACCCGGCGGAGCGCGCCGAGTTCTCCCGGGGGGCCCGGGAGGAGCGCAGGGACGAGGAGAGGTTCGGGAAGGTAGTCCTCCCGCCCCACTTCTACGCGACGTACAAGGGGGTGACCGTCGTGGAGATTGATGACCCGAAGCAGCTGGCGAACAGGATGGCGCTTGTGGCCCCTTACACCCGGATCAGGGCGGTTCCCCTGATCAGGAGCACGTTGTTCAGCGAGTCGGCGGAGGAGCTCGACAGGGCCTGAGGGCAAGTCAGCCTCTTCAGACTCGGAAGGTGGTGTAAGGCGGCGTGTACCACCACTTGTGACCGCATCTCTTGCACTGGGCCTCCACGGGGAAGTTCATCAGCTCCAAGGTGTCGAATACGACCTCGTCGTTGCCGCACTCCGGGCAGGTCGTCTGGTCTGTAGCCATCTTCCATCCTTTGGGGTCGCGCGCTCTCCAGTTGTCCTCTGAGACCTTGACGTGGCCCGGGCTGAAGAACTCGAAGAGCCAGGCTATGAGCGCGAGGGAGCCGGCGAAGATGAAGTACCCCAGGGGGCTGGCGAAGTCGATCGTGGTCACCCGGGAGACTATCGCGAAGAGGGTGAGTATCGACACCACGATGACGCCCCGCTTATATGGCACGCCCACGACGAAGGGCTCCCGGCTCCCGGAGAGCTGTATCTTGCCGGGTCTCCTGCACCATTCCCTTAGGCCTTGGAGTGGGTTCATCTCAGCCCTCCTGTAGCTTCTTGAAGACGATGTCAGCGATTTGGCTTGGCTCAAGGTCGTCCGGGTTCGCGGGGAGCTGGATGTCCCTAATGCTGGCCTCCTTGGCCAGGGCTTCCCTGCAGCTGGCGTTCTCCTCGCATGTGTGGCAGTTCCCCTCCCCCTTGTACCAGATCTGGACGCCGTTCTCGTCGGAGAAGGTGACCATGGCGTCGAGGCCGAAGGCGTTGGAGTGGCCCAGGAGGTAGCCCTTCTCCATCTCGAGCCTCTTGAGCTCGATCTTGTTGACCTTGGCGGCCTCCAGGAGGGCCCTTGTGACCTTGGTGTCGATGACGCTGATTGCCTTGTTCACGGTCTGGCGGGTGACGCCTGTGGTCCTGGATATCTCGGCCTGGGTGTGGCCGTCGAGTCTGAGGCGCCACATGGCGCTCTGCTTGGGGGTGAGGTAGGCGTTCAGGAAGGCCATATCAATCTGTGTAAGCCTATGTATGCTTACGTTTATAAATATTATTGGGAATATGGGGGACGATTACGCTCCGCGCAGCGGTGTTCTATTCCCTAGGATTA
>CAYONH010000326.1:0-2150 GCA_964405275.1 uncultured Candidatus Bathyarchaeia archaeon
CTCCCCCCAAGGTGACTCCCAGCATGTTGTAGTCGTACCAGAGGAGCATCAGCCCGCCAAGGCCGGCCCCGAGGGCGACACCCATGTTATCTATCGCCGAGCTGATTGACATCATGGTGCCCCTGAACGTTGGGACTTGCTCCATCGTCAGGCTGCTTGACGATGACGACCTAACGCCTGTGAAAAGGCTCGCAACGTAAGCCAGGAATATGGAGGCCCAGATATCGAGGACGTTGTAGTAGAGCAGCGTGAAGGCTCCCGTCAGGATACTCGTGATGACGGTGACCCTCTTCCTCCCGAACCTGTTGACGAACCTACCGCTGACGAGGCTCCCCACGGTGTAGGCGAGGGCCCCCCCTATGATGTATATGGAGGCGAACCCGGCGGAGACCTGGAACCTCTGCCTCATGAAGGACGCGCTGTAGAAGACGACGGCCTGCCAGCACGCCGCGTTCAGGGCTGACCCTATGAGGCACGAGACCGCAGAGCTGTTCATCAGGACGTCCCTGAATCCCTCGATGAACCCACCTTCTCCCTTGGCGGTAGCCTCTTCAGAGGGGTAAGAGGGGAGCCCCAGATATGATAGAACCGATCCTAGGAGGATGAATGGGAGCACGAAGCCCAGGAATGCAGTGCGCCATCCGCCGTAGCCAGCGATGAGAATTATGCTTGGGGCCCCGATGACGAAGGAGAGGGCTCCCCCCGCCAAGAGGTAGCCGATCGCGGTCGCCCTCTCGGAGAGGGGGTAGAGTTCACCGACCATCGTGACGGTCATGGGTATCACCATTGAGGCCCCGAAGCCGCCAATGGCGTAGAACGCCACCATTAGGGAGAACTGGGGTGAAAAGGCGCAGCCTACCACGGAGAGGGCGAAGAGGGACATCCCCACGAGCAGGAGGGGCTTGGGTTTGAACCGCATGCTCAGGAATCCCATGAGCAAGGCTGCGACGAAGGCCGCGACGGAGGAGACGGTGGATATCTGCCCCGTGGCTCCCACGCTCTGCCCGAAGGTCGCCCCGATCTCGATGAGGAGGAGGCTTATGAGGAGGGAGGGGGCCCCCAAGGCGAAACGGGTGACCACGAGAGATGGGAGGACGAGCCTGCTCCTCCCGGGGTTCTCGCTGACAACGCCGCCGTCCTCGTCCAACCTGATCACCGTTCAACTATCTGACGACGAGAAATCGGGGGAATAAGCATAGAACCCTAGGGCGCCTACAAGTATATAATTGTTGAAATACTTGTGCTCGTTTTCTCCTCCTTGATAGCTGCTCTGGAGTATGGTCTACGGCATAAGGAAATAATGGGTTGGATGTGTCACCGCTTGTACAGCGAGTTCCCTACTATGAGTAGCCCCAACGCGATCACGAGGTAGGGCCACAGGGTGTCCCAGTTAAGCCATGCGTAGGCGCCCCCGAACAGCTCGATGAGCCCTGCGAATATTATCAGGACCCCGATGATGAGGGGCCAGACTGTGGAGCTCCTCCTGCCGAAGCATATGTCTCTGTCCGAACTCATTTCAAGTCAAATGTATTGATCCACTGGCGGTATTAAAACGGTGATGTCCAGGAGGGGCGCCATCAGAAATGGTGATATAGGACCCCTTTTCCCATATATTGACCTTAAGGTTGTGTTCTTTGAAGCGTGTCGTTCCTCAAGGTGATGCGTGAGACCTTCTCCAATAGGAACATAGTAGTCGTCACCCTAAGTCAGACCCTCTTCATGTTCACCGCCTTCCTCTGGTGGCCCTACAGGAGCCTCTACATCGTGGAGCTCGGGGGCACAAAGGAGCAGCTGGGGCTCCTGCTGATGCTGGAGACCATCTCGGGGATAGTGTTCCAGCTCCCCGGAGGGATACTGGCAGACAGGCTAGGGAGGAGGAAGCTCCTGGTCGTCAGCTCCGGCATAAGGATGCTCTCCCCCCTCGTCTTCCTGTACTCGGCTAGCTGGGTCCACACGGCCCCCGGTTTCATCCTCTCCTCGGCTGGGATGCTGGGGTTGCCGGCCATGAATGCGTTGATAGCCGAGTCCATCCCCCCGGAGAACAGGGGCTCAGGGATCGCCATGTACCGCACTGTAACCTCCATGCCCATGATCGTCACGAGCCTCATGGGCGGCGTCATCATGGACTACTTCGGGGTCATCCAGGGATG
>CAYONH010000327.1:0-2144 GCA_964405275.1 uncultured Candidatus Bathyarchaeia archaeon
CTACACCTGGACGAGGCCGTGCCCCACGCAGCCGAGGCCCTGAGGAGCTGGGAGGGGCACTGTGAGATCATCTACCTCACCGGGAGACCCGAGCCCATGCGCAGCCACACCCTTGAAGCCCTCGATAGCTTCGGTTACCCTGTTGAGGGGGCGCGCCTCATCATGTTCGACCTGACGGACTGGGAGAGCTTCCTCTCCGGGAATCGCATGGCGTTGCAGGAGACACGGGAGAGGCTCTTCTCAAATATCTTGGAGGAGGGGCCCGTGGCCAGGGTCGTGGACGACTTCCCCGGGTACTTCAGGACCTATACTAAATATGGCGTACCCGACAGGGTCGGCCTCCTCTTCTCCCCCAGGCGGACCCTCCAGAGATTCCTCGACAGGGGGGCGACCAGGGTCTTCGAGAGCTGGAGACCCCTAATCGACGATATCCCCAGCGGATAGAATAGCTATAGAAATGGGTGTTTGGACCCGGGGTGTCACTCGATCCACTTGGAGTCCTTATAGTCGGCGACCGCGATGCCGTACCCCTGGGCTTCGATTAACCCCGAGACGAGGCTCATGTAGAGTAGGCCGTCGACCGGCGCCTTCAGTTGCTCCAGCTCCTCGAGGGTGTAGGGGTCGTAGACCGTCGCCAGGACCTCGCCCTTCTCCACCTCCCGGGTGGGGCGCCCGATGCCGACGTCCTCGGCCTCCATGTTGGAGACTAGGTAGCCGGCGTTCTTCGCCCTGATGTGGGGGGCGTGCTTGAAGTAAAACTGCCTCTCGGGGAGGACGATCTCGTCGTCGGTCATCTCCAGGTGGGCCATGATGTTCCTGGTGCCCTGGACCCCCATCTCCTCGCATGTGCGCTCGAACTCCTCGCCGTGACCGCCTCCCCCTATCTCGGGTACGATGCACGTCTTCCCCTGGGTGCCGGCGTACCATGTCATGGGGCCGAAGGCTCCGGCTGTCGGCCGCCCCTCCGGGGGATCATGGAGTATCCCCAGCCCGAAGAGGCGAGCCAGCTCCTGGGAAGCGGAGTCGAGGTTGAAGAGTATCTTCTTGAGGGCTCCGTGCTGGAAGTGGCCGTGGAAGTCGAGGATGTAGTTGCATCTCTGGATGAACTCGTCCGTGATGATCCTGGCCATCTTCATGGTGAGGGAGACGTCGTCGGGCTCCATGCTCCCGAAGAGGGGGACCGTCCGCCTACCGGGGAACACCCTGTTGAGGTTCGCAAAGTCCACGGTCTCCTCGGGGGGCATCGGCGTGTTCCGGGTGTCGTGGGCGAAGGCCGGGGGGTTTGCGACTGGTATCGCAAGGAGCGTTCCCCTCAGCTCCGAGGGATCCAACTCCGTCACCATCCTCCTGATGATCCGGTTATGATAGTACTCCTGACCGTGTATCCCTGAGGAGAGCCCCAGCACGGGCCCTTCCTGCTCTCCCCGCACCACGTGCAGGGGTATCGTTAAGACGCTTCCGTCGAGGTTCTTCGCTACCTTCAGACCGAAGTACGCCCTCTCCCCGGGCTCTACCTCTTTCCCGCAGATCTCCACAATTAGTCCTCCAGAGATGGTTCAATCTATGATGTAAACTGTTTTTAAATTGATAGTAATACTTTCCTTGACCAACATGTCACCTGACATTCTATACACAGTGAAGGGCCCGAAGAACCTCTTCGAGATGACCTGGGAGGAGGTCGAGGAGGCCCTCGAGAAGACGGACATCGTCATACTCCCCGTAGGCTCAACTGAGCAGCACGGCCCCCACCTCCCCCTCGGCTCGGACTCCATCCAGGGGACCGACATGGCGCGAAGGGTCGTGGCGCAGCTGGCCGAAGAGGGGATTACTGTCGTCGCCGCCCCGACGATCCCCTTCGGGGTGAGCCACCACCACATGAGCTTCCCGGGTCCTATCACCCTGAGCTCCGACACCCTCATAGCGGTCATCTGGGAGGTCGTGGAGAGCCTATACCACCACGGCTTCCGCAGGTTCGTGCTCCTCTTCTCCCACGGGGGGAACCAGAAGACGATGCTCGTAGCGGCACAGGACCTCGCCATCGAGTTCCCGGATGCCTACTTCATCGTCCCCGACTGGCTGGCGGTTCAGAGCGCCAAGTACACAGAGGTGTTAAAGTCTGATAGGCCCAACGATGAGCACCACTC
>CAYONH010000328.1:0-2140 GCA_964405275.1 uncultured Candidatus Bathyarchaeia archaeon
GCGCCGAGAGCTTCCCCCTCTACTGCCCTCCCCTGGCTGAGAGCACCGCCGCCGTCGGCAGGTACGCCATGGATCAAGCGGTGGAGGAGTCGGGGCGCCTCGGCATTGACGTGCTCTACGGTGACACTGACAGCGTCTTCCTCGCCCACCCGAGCCAAAAGCAGATCGACGCCCTCATGGAGTGGGCCAACAGGGAGCTTGAGATCGACCTCGACGTCGACAAGGTCTACAGGTACGCCATCTTCTCCAGGAGGAAGAAGAACTACCTGGGGGTCTACGAGGACGGCAGCGTGGACATCAAGGGGCTGACGGGGAAGAAGAGGCACGTCCCGCCGCTCCTCAAGGACTCCTTCATGGAGCTCACCCGGGTCCTCAGCGACGTCCAGACGCCCGAGGACATGCCAGGCGCCAAGAAGGAGATAAAGGGCCTCGTGGAGACCGTCTACAGGAAGCTGAAGGAACGGGACTTCGACATCGAGGAGCTGGCCTTCAGCATGATGCTGGGGCGCAGGCTGAGCAGCTACCAGACGAACCCCCAGCACGTGAAGGCCGCGAAGATGCTTGTGGAGCAGGGGCACAGCCTGGACATCGGGGACATCATCAGGTACATCATAACCACGAAGGACGTGAAGCCGGTCCAGATGGCCACCGTCAGGGACGTGGACATCAACAAGTACGTGGAGCACCTGGAGTCCATGTTCGAGCAGCTGCTGGACGCCCTGGGGATGAGCTTCGACGAGATGGTGGGCAGGGGCAGGCAGACCTCCCTGGCTGCGTTCGTCGGCTGACACACATAGATTTATATACAGTATTTGCGACCCCCATCGGGGGAAAAGGAATGACCGGTGAGTGCTTTAATCGAACCGCAGCCCTTTTCCCATTCGTATTCTAGAAACTCCTCCTCCTTCAACCAAATATCTGAAACAGACGCGTTAAGGAGGCCTGTCTAATGGCGGACTACCGCAGGATAGACAGGGAGCTCCTGGAGCATATCGCCGAGGTCTCCCGGCTGAGGCTCACCGACGAGGAGCTGGAGAGGTTCACGGAGCAGCTCAAGGTCATAATTGAAGCGTTCAGGGAGATAGACGAGGTGGACACGGAGGGCGTCGAGCCCAGCTTCCACCCCTCCGAGCTCAAGGACGTCCTCAGGGAGGACAAGGCCAAGCCCTGGGACTGGGACCCCCTGGGCAACTCCCGGCACAAGGAGAGGAAGCAGTTCAAGGGGCCGAGGATAACATGACCGACATCCTCGCCAGGGCCCGGGAGATCGACGAGAGGTACCACACGTTCATCACCATAGCCGGCTACGCGGAGGCCGAGGGAGAGGGGAGGCTGGCCGGCTACGCGGTCTCGGTGAAGGACAACGTCTGCACGGAGGGAATGCAGACCACGGCAGGTTCCAAGATCCTGGAGGGATACGTCCCGCCCTTCGACGCCACGGTCGTCGCCAAGTGCAGGGCCGAGGGGGCGTTCATCCTCGGGAAGACCACCCAGGACGAATTCGGCTTCGGCACGTTCAACGTCAACACCCCCTACAGCGTCCCCCTGAACCCCCACGACCCCGAGAGGAGCTGTGGGGGCAGCTCGGGAGGGGCCGCCTGCCTCACGGCGGTGGCCGACTTCCCCCACCTAGCCATCTCCGAGTCAACCGGGGGCTCCATCTCGTGCCCCGCCTCCTTCTGCGGCGTCGTCGGGATCACCCCGACCTACGGAAGGACCTCCAGGTGGGGGCTCGTGGACTACGCCAACAGCCTCGACAAGATAGGGGTCATGGGGAAGACCGTGGATGAGGCGGCGCTACTGCTCTCAGTCATCAGCGGACCCGACGAGTACGACTCCACGGTCGCCCAGGTACCTGAGGAGGACTTCACAACGCACCTTCGTGACTCCGTGGAAGGCACAAAGATCGGTGTACCCGATGAATACTTCGGCGAAGGCATCGACGACGGCGTCTCCGACCAGGTCTGGGGAGCAATCAACAGGTTCGAAGACCTGGGAGCCCAGGTCACCAAAGTTTCGCTCCCCCACACCGGTGTCTCACTCGCATCCTACTACATAATCGCCATGGCCGAGGCCTCCACGAATCTGGCCAAGTTCTGCGGCTTACGCTATGGCCTTCACCTGCCCCTGGAGGGGAACT